>NZ_JBSFUA010000008.1:0-267745 GCF_053591555.1 Crossiella sp. NPDC003009
CCGAAGGCGATGGGGCTGGCGATCGAGCACGGGGCGGGCTGGTCGACCACGGGCACCGGCGGGGAGACCTTGGACGAGTGGTGGCGGAACCTGCGCCGTGGTGCTCACCCACACCGCGGAACCGCTGGCCCGCCGCCTGTCCGACAGCCGCAACGCCGAGGTCATCGCCGAGGCGCTGGGCACCGTGGTCGGCGGCCGCTGGCGGGTCACCTGCGTGCACGGCGACGCCGCGCCGCCGCCCGCGCCCAGTGGCGGCAACGGCGGGTCCCGGCCCGCGCCCGCCCGGCAGCTGACCAGGCCCAGCCAGGGCAACCGGCCGGTGGCCGAGCCCGCGCCCGCCCCGGCGTCCGCACCGCCGCCCGAGCCGGACATCCCGCTGCCGCCGGAGCCGGACGAGCCGGAGGACACCGAGGCGATGATCGCCGAGTCCACCGCGCTGGACGAGTCCGTGGTGATCCGCAACAACCACGAGGAAAGCACCATCGCGCTCATCACCCAGCACCTCGGCGCCCGGCGGATCGAGAAGAGTTAGCCCAGGTACCGCAGCAGCCCGTCCGCGATCGCGGTCGCGTACTTCTGCCTGCCCTCGGTGCTGGCGGCCAGTGCCGCCTCGGTGGCATCGCGCATGTTCGCGCACTCGACCATGATCGCCGGGCGGGTGGACAGGTTCAGGCCCGCGATGTCGTCGCGGCCGTTGAGGCCGGACTGGCCGACGTAGTTGGACAGCGGGATGCCGCCGTCCCGCATGGCGTCCCGGACCGAGGCGGCCAGCTTGGCCGACGGCGCGCCCTGGGCCGGGTTCAGCGGCGGGCTGGAGTAGATGATGTGGAAGCCGTGGTGCCCGGCGGTGGTCGAGCCGTCGGAGTGGATGGAGACCACCGCGTCCGCGTTCGCCCGGTTGCCGATCTCGGCCCGCTCGTTCACGCACGGGCCGACGCCGGTGTCGTTGGGCCTGGTCAGCTCGACCCGCACACCCTTGGCGGTGAGCGCGGCCCTGATCCGGTTGGCCACGTCCCAGGTGAAGGCGTGCTCGGTGTAGCCGGAGTTGGTCTGGGTGCCGGTGGTGTTGCAGGGCTTGCCCTTGCCGCGGCCGGCGGGCACCGGCTTGTTGATCACGGCCGGGTTCTTGCTGTTGCCGCCGTTGTGGCCGGGGTCGATCACCACCACCTTGCCCTTGGCCGGTGGTGGCGGCGACGGCGAGGTGCTGGGCAGCAGGGGTGAGCTGCTCGGCGGGGTGGCGGAGGCCGAGGTCTCCGGTGGTGGTGTGGTGGCTTCCGTGCTCGTGGCCGGGGTGGCGCTGGAGGAGGCGGCTGGTTCGCCGTTGCCGCAGGCGACCAGGGCGGTGACCGCCAGCGCGAGGGCCAGTGGGGTCATCAGGGGGGCACGGTGCACACCCCAACGGTGCCAGAAGCCGCGCGGCTACCCTGGTCACCACGCCAGAACGGCACGGGCGACGGCCCGTGCAGCGAGAGGAGCCCCCGTGCTACCCGGCCAGCCGAACATGCAGCAGATCATGGAGCAGGCGCAGCGCATGCAGGAGCAGCTCATGACTGCCCAGCAGGAGCTCGCCGAGGCCGAGGTGACCGGCACCGCCGGGGGCGGCCTGGTGACGGCGACCGTCGCGGGCACCGGCGAGCTGAAGTCGCTCGACATCGACCCGAAGGTGGTCGACCCCGAGGACACCGAGACGCTGGCGGACCTGGTGGTGGCCGCGGTGCGCGACGCCAACCGCGCGGTGGCCGAGCTGACCGCGGAGAAGATGGGGCCGCTGGCCGGTGGCCTCGGTGGCGGACTCGACCTGGGCGGCCTCGGCCTGCCCGGCGGCATGTAGCCGGAACAGGACGGCTGTGTACGAGGGACCAGTACAGGACCTGATCGACGAGCTCGGGCGGCTGCCCGGGGTCGGGCCGAAGAGCGCCCAGCGGATCGCCTTCCACCTGCTCGCCACCGAACCCGCGGACATCTCGCGGTTGCAGGAGGTGCTGCAGAAGGTCAAGGAGGGCGTGCAGTTCTGCGAGATCTGCGGCAACGTCTCCGCGGAGACCACCTGCCGGATCTGCAAGGACGCGCGCCGGGACGCCAGCCTGGTGTGCGTGGTGGAGGAGCCCAAGGACGTGCTCGCGGTGGAGCGCACCCGCGAGTTCAAGGGCCGCTACCACGTGCTCGGCGGCGCGCTGGACCCGTTGTCCGGCATCGGACCGGACCAGCTGCGCATCCGCGAGCTGCTCCGCCGGATCGGCGGCGACTCCGGCGGGGTGCAGGTCGCCGAGGTGATCATCGCGACCGACCCGAACACCGAGGGCGAGGCCACCGCCACCTACCTGGTGCGGATGCTGCGCGACTTCCCCGGCCTCACCGTGACCCGGCTCGCCTCCGGGTTGCCGATGGGCGGTGACCTGGAGTTCGCCGACGAGCTGACCCTGGGCCGCGCCCTCTCCGGCCGCCGCGCGATGTAGTGGACCGGGCCGTCGAGCTGCTGCTGGCCGCCCCGCCGAGGCTCGGCGGGGTCCGGCTGGCCGCGATCGACGGCCCGTCCGGTTCCGGCAAGTCCACCTGGGCGGACGCCCTGGTCGCCGAGCTGCGCGCGCGGGGCCAAAACACCGGGCTGGTCCGCTCGGACGAGTTCGCCACCTGGGACGATCCGGTGTCCTGGTGGCCGAGGCTGGTCGCGGGCGTGCTGGACCCGCTGCGCCGGGGCGAACCCGGCCGCTACCGGCGCACTGCCTGGACCGATGGCCTGCCGCACCCCGGCGACTGGGCGGAGCTGCCGGTGCCGGAGATCTTGGTGCTGGAGGGCGTGTCCACCGGCCGCCGCTCGGTCTCGCCACTGCTGTCCCTGCTCTGCTGGGTGGAGCTGGCCGATCCCGGTCGCAGGCTGGCACGCGCGGCGACCAGGGATGGCGACAGCTGTCGCAACGCGCTGCGCCACTGGCAGCGCTTCGAACAGGGGTGGTTCGCGGTGGACGACACGCGCGGGCGGGCGGATGTGCGGTGGAACACCGAAGGTGACCGCAAGATCGGGTGAAACCCTTGTAAAACTCCGAAGAATTCACCCGACCTGATGACGCCTGACGTGGCCGTATCGTGACCTTCGCATCGTCGGTAGGGCCACATGGACGGGTTAGTGTCGGCGACCACACCATGTGACATCGGACCCATGAGGTGCGCGAGATGCCCAAGATTGACATGACACGGGGGTCGACGCTGCGCAAGCTGACCATTGTCGGCGTCGCCAGTATGACCGCCCTGTCCCTGGCTGCGTGCGCGCAGTCGCAGCGAGACCAGGGCAACCAGGGGGGCAAGACTGGCGGGACACTGACTTTCGGCGCCGAGGGCAAGCCGAGGCACTTTGACCCGTTCTACGCCACCGACGGTGCCACGTTCCGCATTTCCCGCCAGATCTTCGAGGGTCTGGTGGGCTTCAAGCCGGGCACCGCGGAGGCCGGCCCTGAGCTGGCCACCAAGTGGGAGTCCAGCCCGGACGGCAAGTCCTGGACCTTCACCCTCAAGCAGGGCGTGAAGTTCCACGACGGCAGCGACTTCAACGCCGAGGCGGCCTGCTTCAACTTCAACCGCTGGTACAACCAGAAGGGCGCCGGGCAGAGCGCCTCGGTCTCCGAGTACTGGGTGGACAACTTCGGCGGCTTCGCCGACGGCGCCAAGCCCTCGCTGTTCAAGTCCTGCACCGTCAAGGACGCCTCGAACGTCGTGGTCGAGCTGACCGGCCCGTCCTCGAAGTTCCCCGACGTGCTCGGGCTGCCGTCCTTCTCCATGCAGAGCCCGACCGCGATGCAGAAGTACAACGCGGACAACGTGGTCGCGCAGGGCGACAGCTTCGCCTTCCCCGAGTACGCGCTGAAGCAGCCGACCGGCACCGGCCCGTTCAAGTTCGTCAACTACGACACGACGAACAACCTGGTCGAGCTGGGCCGCTTCGACGGCTACCACGGTGACAAGGCCAAGCTGGACAAGCTCAACTTCAAGATCATCCCGGACGAGACCGCGCGCAAGCAGGCGCTGCAGACCGGGGACATCGACGGCTACGACTACCCGGCCCCGGCCGACTGGGCGAAGCTGAAGAGCGACGGCTTCCAGGTCGTGCCCCGGGACGCGTTCAACCTGATGTACCTGGGCATCACGCAGAAGAACAACTCCAAGCTGCAGGACCTCCGGGTGCGCCAGGCGATCGCGATGGCGATCAACCGGGAGCAGCTGGTCAAGTCGCAGCTGCCGGAGAGCGCCACGGTCGCCACCCAGTTCATGCCCAAGATCGTGCAGGGCTACAACCCGAACGTGAAGCCGATCGAGTTCAACCAGGCCAAGGCCAAGCAGCTGCTGGCCGAGGCCGGGGCGAGCAACCTCGAGGTCAACTTCTGGTGGCCGAGCGAGGTCACCCGGCCGTACATGCCGAACCCGCAGGACATCTTCGGCGCGATCGCGGCTGACCTGCGCAACGTCGGCATCAAGCTGAACGTGGTGACCAAGCCGTGGAACGGTGGTTACCTCAGCGAGATCGACCAGGCCAAGGCGGACCTGTTCCTGCTCGGCTGGACCGGTGACCAGAGCGCGGCGGCGAACTGGATCGGCACCTTCTTCGGCAACGCGGAGAACCGCTTCTGGACCAAGGGCTCCCCGTGGGGCGAGGACCTGGCCAAGCGGCTGGACGCGGCGGACGTGACCGCGGACAAGGCGCAGCGGGAGAAGCTCTACCAGGAGCTGAACCGGCAGATCGTGGAGGAGTACCTCCCGGCCGTGCCGCTGTCGCACTCCCCGCCCGCGTTCGTGCTGAAGAAGGACGTCAAGAACCTGACGCCCAGCCCGCTGACCGCCGAGGAGTTCAGCCCGGTTACCAAGGGCTGACCTGCTTCTCCCACCACGAAACAGGATCTGACAGGTGCTCCGCTACACCGTGCGGCGGCTCCTCCAGCTCATCCTCGTCGTCGGTGTGCTCTCGCTGCTGCTCTTCGCCTGGCTACGCGCGCTGCCAGGAGGGCCGGTCTCGGCCCTCCTGGGGGAGCGTGGCACCGAGGAGTCGCGGCGGGAGCTCACCGCGCTGTTGGGGCTGGACCAGCCGATCTACGTGCAGTACTTCAAGTTCCTCGGTCGCGCCCTCTCGGGTGACTTCGGCATCTCGCTCGGCGTCCAGCCGGGCACCTCTGCCTTCGACCTCTTCCTGGAACGCTTCCCGGCCACGCTGGAGCTGAGCTTCTTCGCGATCATCCTCGCGATCGCGGCCGGTATCCCGCTCGGTTACCTGGCCGCCCGTCAGCGCGGCCGCTGGTTCGACAACGTCGGCGTGATCGGCTCGCTGATCGGTGTGGCCGTGCCGGTCTTCTTCCTCGCGTTCGTGCTCAAGCACCTGTTCGCGGTGGAGCTGGGCTGGCTGCCCTCGGCCGGGCGGCAGGACGACATCGACGCCACCAGGATCACCGGCTTCTACGTGCTCGACGGGATAATCACCGGCGAGTGGGACGCGGTGTTCAACTCCCTCGAACACCTCATCCTGCCCTCGATCGCGCTGGCCACCATCCCGTTCGCGGTGATCTTCCGGATCACCAGGGCCGCGGTGCTGGACGTGCTGGACGAGGACTACGTGCGCACCGCCCAGTCCAAGGGCCTGACCGCGCAGACGGTGCGCCGCAGGCACGTGCTGCGCAACGCGCTGCTGCCGGTGGTCACCACGATCGGCCTGCAGACCGGCGCGCTGCTGGCGGGGGCGGTGCTGACCGAGAAGGTCTTCGCCTTCCCCGGCCTCGGCGAGGCGCTGGCGCTGGGCTTCGAGCGCAGGGACTACCCGGTGCTCCAGGTGCTGATCATCGTGGCCGCCATGGTCTACGTGTTCGTCAACCTGCTCGTCGACCTGTCCTACGCGCTGATCGACCCGCGCGTGCGGACCCGCTGAGAGGAGGGGACATGCCAAGCAAGACCAAGATCGACGATCTGGCTTCCTCCACCGCGGAGACGCAGGTGGACACCGGGGTCAGCCTGGCGGCCAGCGCGTGGCGGCGGCTGCGCCGCAACCCGGTCTTCCTGACCGGCGCGGGGATCATCCTGCTGTTCGTGCTGGTCGCGATCCTGTCCCCGCTGCTGGCCCCGCACGATCCGGCCGACCGGATGCTGGCCGACCAGGTCATCAAGGCGCGCAACGAGATCCCGCCGTCCCAGCCTGGGCACCCGCTGGGCGGCGACCTGCAGGGCCGGGACTTCTTCTCCCGCCTGCTCATCGGCTCCCAGCAGACCCTGCTGGTCGGCGTGCTGGCCACGATGATCGGCCTGGCCGGCGGCCTGATCCTGGGCACGCTGGCCGGCGCGCTCGGCGGCTGGGTGGACTCGGTGGTCATGCGCGCGGTGGACGTCATGCTGTCCATCCCCAGCCTGCTGCTGGCGGTGTCCATCGGCATGCTGTTCGCCCAGGCCAACCAGTTCACCGTGATCCTCGCGGTGGCGATCGTGCAGATACCCATCTTCGCGCGGTTGCTGAGAGGGTCGATGCTGGCGCAGCGGCACAGCGACCACGTGCTGGCCGCGCGGGCGCTGGGTGTGAAACCGGCCGCGATCGTGTTCCGGCACATGCTGCCCAACTCGCTCGGCCCGGTGATCGTGCAGTCCACGCTGGTGCTCGCGGTGGCGATCATCGACGCGGCCGCGCTGTCCTTCCTCGGCCTCGGCAACCCGGATGACAACATCCCGGAGTGGGGCCAGATGCTCGGCGGCTCGCAGACCGTGCTGGACAGCCACCCGTCCCTGGCCTTCTGGCCCGCCAGCTGCATCATCGTGGTGGCACTGGGCTTCACGCTGATGGGCGAGTCGCTGCGCGATGCCCTCGACCCGAAGAACAGGCGGTGAATCCCCATGGCGCTGCTTGAGGTTCGTGACCTCAGCGTGGTCTTCCAGCGGCACGGCGAGGAGCCCTTCGCCGCGGTCGACGGGGTCAGCTTCGACGTCGCGCCCGGCCAGACGGTCGGGCTGGTCGGCGAGTCCGGCTGCGGCAAGTCGGTCACCTCGCTGGCCATCATGGGTCTGCTGCCCAAGCGCGGGGCCAAGGTCAGCGGATCGGTGAAGTTCGAGGACACCGAGCTGCTCTCGCTGTCGGACCGGCAGATGCGGGACCGGCGCGGCCGGGACCTGGGCATGGTGTTCCAGGACCCGCTGTCCTCGCTGAACCCGGTGATCCCGATCGGCATCCAGGTCACCGAGGTGCTGGAGCGGCACCGCGGCATGGCGCGCAAGGAGGCCATGGGCGAGGCCAAGGACCTGCTGGACAAGGTCGGCATCCCGGACCCGACCCGGCGGCTCACTGAGTACCCGCACCAGCTCTCCGGCGGCATGCGGCAGCGCGCGCTGATCGCGATGGCGCTGGCCTGCCGTCCCCGGCTGCTGATCGCCGACGAGCCGACCACCGCGCTGGACGTGACCATCCAGGCCCAGATCCTGGCGCTGCTGAAGGAACTGGTGCAGGACACCGAGACCGCGCTGATCATGATCACGCACGACCTCGGCGTGGTGGCCGGGCTGTGCGACGAGGTCAACGTGCTCTACGGCGGCCGGGTGGTCGAGCGCGGGCGGCGGCACGAGCTCTTCGCCACGCCCAAGCACCCGTACACGCACGGGCTGCTGGCCTCGATCCCGCGGCTGGACGCCCCGCGCGGGGAGAAGCTGGTGCCGATCCGAGGGTCGGTGGCCGACAACATCCCGTGGACGCACGCGTGCGCCTTCGCGCCGCGCTGCCCGAACGCGCTGGACACCTGTGTCGAGGTGACCCCGGCGATGGAGCTCGAGGCGGGCCGGTTGCTGCGCTGCCACAACCCGGTCCAGCAGGAGGTACCGGCATGACCGCCCCGGCCGAGACGACCACCGGAGTGTCCACTGTGGACGATGCTCTGGTCACGGTCGAGGGACTGAAGGTGCACTTCCCGATCAAGCGCGGGGTGGTGCTGGACCGCACGGTGGGCTACGTCTACGCGGTGGACGGCGTCGACCTCTCGGTGCGCCGCGGCGAGACCTACGGCCTGGTCGGCGAGTCCGGCTGCGGCAAGTCCACCTTCGGGCGGGCGCTGCTCAAGCTCACCCCGCCCACCGCGGGCAAGGTGGTCTTCGACGGCGTTGACCTGTCCTCGCTCAAGGGCGAGCCGCTGCGGCACATGCGCCGCCGGATGCAGATGATCTTCCAGGACCCGCTGTCCTCGCTGGACCCCCGGCAGTCGGTGGAGTCGATCCTGGTGGAGGGCCTGCGCGCGCACAACCTGGACAAGGGCAAGGCGCAGACCAGCAAGCGACTGCGCGACCTGCTCACCTCGGTCGGACTGCCCAGCACCTCGCTGCGCAAGTACCCGCACGAGTTCTCCGGCGGCCAGCGGCAGCGCATCGGCATCGCCCGCGCGCTGACCGTGGAACCGGACCTCATCGTGGCCGACGAGCCGGTGTCCGCGCTGGACGTCTCGGTGCAGGCCCAGGTGGTCAACCTGCTGGAGGACCTGCAGGAGCAGCTCGGGCTCACCTACCTGGTGATCGCGCACGATCTGGCCGTGGTCCGGCACATCTCCGACCGGGTGGGCGTGATGTACCTGGGCGGACTGGTCGAGGAGGCCGGTTCGGACACCCTCTACGCCGACCCGCAGCACCCGTACACCAGGGCGTTGCTGTCCGCGGTGCCGGTGCCGGACCCGCTGCTGGAGGACCGCCGCGAGCGGATCCTGCTGGCCGGCGACCTGCCTTCGCCCGCCAACCCGCCCACCGGCTGCCGGTTTCACACCCGGTGCCCGTGGCGGCAGGCGACCCGCTGCGACACCGAGCGGCCGGTGCTCCGGGAGGTCGCGCCGGGTCACCGGGTGGCCTGCCACTACGCGGAGGACATCAAGGCCGGGCGGATCCGGCCGCACGAGGTCGAGGCGGAGCTGGTGCAGGCCGACGACGGCATCTCGCCGGACATCAGCCTGACCGGTCCGGCGTCGGTCACTGAGGTGCTCGGGCCGTAGCTCTGTCACCCTGTTCCCGTGCGATATCGGGCGCAGCGTGAGGCGATCGTGGCCACGTGCCGGCGACTGGTCGAACAGCGACTGGTCGTCGGCACGGCGGGCAATGTCAGCCTCCGGGTCGATGACCTTCTCCTGGTCACCCCCAGCGGGGTCGACTACGACCAGCTCACCGCCGAGCAGGTCGGCCTGCACCGGCTGGACGGCAGAGCGGTGGAGGCGCCGCTGGCCCCGACCAGCGAGCTCCCCATGCACCAGGCGATCTACGCCGCGGGCACCGCCAGGGCGATCGTGCACACCCACTCGGTGGCCGCGACCGCGCTGAGCTGCGTGGTCGAGGAGATCCCGCCGGTGCACTACTACCTCGGCATATTCGGCGGCGCGGTGCGGGTCGCGCCGTACGCGCCCTACGGCAGCCCCGCGCTGGCCGAGGCCACGGTGGCCGCGCTCCAGGGCTCCTCGGCCTGCCTGCTGGGCAACCACGGCGCGGTGACCGTGGCAGGCACCCTGGCGCACGCCTTCCGCCGGGCCGCCTACCTGGAGTGGCTGGCCGAGGTGGCGCTGCGGGTGCTCTCCAGCGGGGTCACGCCGCGGCTGCTCTTCGCCGAGGAGCTGGCCGAGGTGACGCCGCGGATCCAGGAGTACGGGCAGCACCTGGGCGAGGAGATCTGAGTCTTTCGGGCCAGGCTGAAAAGCGTGTCCGGCGAGCGGGAGCCGCTCCCACACTCCGGACATGACCAAATCCCTGCGCACCACCCTGGTCACCCTGCTCGTGACCGCCGCGACCTTGGGGTCCGGCCTGCCCGCACAGGCCGAACCCGGTAACCATGCGATGGGCTCGCAGATCGCCAAGCACGAGGGCCGCTCGTCCCGGCCCGCGACCTTCGACGCCGCGGCCACGGTGCCCGGCATGGACGTCAGCAGCTGGCAGGGCAACGTCGACTGGGCCAGGGCCTGGGCGAACGGGGCCCGGTTCGCCTACGTCAAGGCCACCGAGAGCACCACCTACCGCAACCCGTACTTCACCCAGCAGTACAACGGCTCCTACAACGTGGGCATGATCCGTGGCGCCTACCACTTCGCCGCGCCCAACACGACCAGCGGCGCGGCCCAGGCGCACTACTTCGTGGACAACGGTGGCGGCTGGTCGGCGGACGGCAGGACGCTGCCGGGCGTGCTGGACATCGAGTACAACCCCGATGGCGACACCTGTTACGGCGTCGGGCAGCGCGCGATGGTCACCTGGATCAGCGACTTCGTGCACACCTACCGGGCCAGGACCGGGCGCTGGCCGGTGATCTACACGGCCACCAGCTGGTGGAACCAGTGCACCGGCAACCTCACCGACTACAGCCAGGTCAGCCCGCTGTTCATCGCCAACTACGGCGGCTCGCCGGGACCGTTGCCGCAGCGCTGGCAGTACCACACGATCTGGCAGCACGCCGACTCCGGCGTGTTCCCTGGCGATCAGAACCTGTTCAACGGGACCTACGACCGCCTGCAGGTGCTGGCCACCAACCGGGACTAGGCGACCAGGGCTTCCAGCGCCTCGCGTTCGAGCCGTTCGGCCTCGTCCGCGCGGCGCTGGGCCCGCCGGACCAGCAGCGCCACCATCAGGCTGAGCACCGCGGCCATCGCGATGGACAGCAGCAGGCCGAGCACCGGGTCGGAGGTCAGGCGGCCGCCGGTGTAGCCCAGCAGCGAGGCGTAGGTGGCCCACAGCGCGGAGCCGATCACCGCGGCCACGGTGAACCGGCGCGGGCCCATCCGGCAGGTGCCGGCCAGCATCGCGCCCGCGATGCCGCCGCCCGGCACGAACCTGGCCGCGACCAGCACCGGTTCGCCGTGCTGCTCCAGCCGGGCCCGCACCCAGCGGACCGAGGCAGGCGTGCCGCCCTTGCGCCGCTCGAAGCGGTGCAGCGCGGGCGGGCCGAACTTGTAGCCCACCCGGTAGTTGATCAGGTCGGAGATCAGGCAGCCGACCGCGGTCACCACGATCACCACCGGCAGGGAGAGCTGCCCGGACGCGGCGAGCAGTCCGGAGCTGATCACGAACGCCTCGGTGGGCGCCAGCGGAACGACCGCGACCACGAAGGTCGCCAGCAGCAGCAGCTCAGGCACAGCGGTGAAGTTCACATCTCGCCCAACGTAGGGAACACGGTCGTGGATCCGGTCTGGCTCGGTCCTTCAGTGACTCTTCAGCTGCTCAACCCAGGTCACGACGGGCCCGGCGCAGCAGCCGCAGCACTGAGCGTTCGATGGTGTCGCGTGTTTCCGGCATGGTCAAATCGGTGCTGCTGATCCGCAGCACGGTCGGCCGGACGGTGAGACCGTGGTCATAGGCGTCGATCACGTGCGGGTCGATGTAGGAGCGGCGGCAGACCGCGGGGGTGTTGCCGATCTCCTCGGCCACCTCCTGGACCATCCCGGCCACCGCCCGCTTGCGCCCGGTCTTGCTCGCCGGGCGTTCCTCGGCGGCCAGCGCGGTGGCCGCCAGCACGGTGGCGTTCCAGGTGCGCAGGTCCTTGGCGGAGAAGCCGTTCCCGACCAGCTCGCGGAGGAACTCGTTGACCTCCTCGGCGCGCACGTTCCGCCAGCCCTGCCCGTTGCGGTAGGCGAAGAGCTCCGGGTTGTCCTCCGCCCGCCGCAGCAGCCCGCGAACCACGGAAAACGCCTGGTCATCGGCCACCGCGAGCTCCCGCTGCTGGCCGCTCTTGGCCAGGTAGCAGACGTGGATCCGGCCCTTGCGCAGCGCCACGTGCTCGCGCCGCAGGGTGGCCAGTCCGTAGCTGCCGTTCTCCTTGGCGTAGCTGTGCCCGCCGACCCGGAACGCGCCCAGCTCCAGCAGCCGCAGCGCCGCCGCCAGCACCCGTTCCCTGCCCAGTCCCGGCTGCTCGATGTACTCCGCGATCCGGGCCCGCGCCTTGGGCAGCCGGGCGGCCAGCCGGAGCACCCGGTCGAACTTCTCCGCGTCCCGCCGGGCGGTCCAGGCCGGGTGGTAGAGGTACTGCCGCCGCCCGGCCTCGTCCACCCCGACGGCCTGGATGTGGCCGTTGGGGTGTGGGCAGATCCACACCTCCCGCCAGGCGGGCGGGATCACCAGTTCCTTGATCCGGGTGAGTGTCCCGGGGTCCACCGGTTCGCCATGCGCGTCCAGGTAGCGGAACCCCCGGCCGTGCCTGGCCCTGGTGAGTCCCGCTGCCCCTGGATCGCTGCGCCGGAGCCTGGTCACCCGGAGCGGATACCCACTCCGCTCCGGGTGATGCGGCTCAGCGGTAAGCGCGGTTGATCGCGGAGACGATCGCCTTGAGTGAGGCGGCCACGGTCGAGCCGTCCACGCCGACCCCCCACAGCACCCGGCCGCCGACCGCGCACTCCAGGTAGGCCGCGGCGCGGGCGTCGTCACCGGCGGAGAGCGCGTGCTCGGCGTAGTCCAGCACCCGCACGTCGTAGCCGATGGTGGTCAGCGCGTCCACGAAGGCCGCGATCGGCCCGTTGCCGCGGCCGCTGATCACCTGGGTGTCGCCGTCGACGATGACGGTGGCCTCGATGTCCTCGTTGCCGGAGCCGTCGTCGGTGAGCCGGTGCCGCAGCAGCGCCAGCGGCGCCTTCTTGTCCAGGTACTCGGTGGTGAAGACGTCCCAGATCTCCTTGGGCGAGACCTCGCCGCCCTCGGTGTCGGTGACCTCCTGCACGATCCGGGAGAACTCGATCTGCAGCCTGCGCGGCAGGTCCAGGTGGTGCTCGGACTTCATCACGTAGGCCACGCCGCCCTTGCCGGACTGCGAGTTGACCCTGATGACCGCCTCGTAGCTGCGGCCCACGTCCTTGGGGTCGATGGGCAGGTAGGGCACCGCCCAGCGGAAGTCGTCCACCTCGGCGCCGGCGGCCGAGGCATCGGCCTCCATCGCCTCGAAGCCCTTCTTGATCGCGTCCTGGTGGCTGCCGGAGAAGGCGGTGTAGACCAGGTCGCCGCCGTAGGGGTGCCGCTCGGGCACCGGCAGCTGGTTGCAGTACTCGACCGTGCGGCGGATCTCGTCGATGTCGGAGAAGTCGATCTGCGGGTCGATGCCCTGGCTGAACAGGTTCATGCCCAGCGTCACCAGGCACACGTTGCCGGTGCGCTCGCCGTTGCCGAACAGGCAGCCCTCGATCCGGTCCGCGCCTGCCTGGTAGCCCAGCTCGGCCGCGGCCACCGCGGTGCCCCGGTCGTTGTGCGGGTGCAGGGACAGCAGCACCGAGTCCCGCCGGGTCAGGTTGCGGTGCATCCACTCGATGGAGTCGGCGTAGACGTTCGGCGTGGCCATCTCCACCGTGGCGGGCAGGTTGATGATCGCCGGGCGGTCCGGGGTCGGCTGCCAGATGTCGGTGACCGCGTTGCAGACCTCGACCGCGTAGGCCAGCTCGGTGCCGGTGTAGGACTCGGGGGAGTACTCGAACCGGAACTCGGTGTCGGTGTTCTTCTCCGCGTGGGCCAGCACCAGCTCGGCCGCGTCGGTGGCGATCTTCTTGATGCCGGCGCGCTCCTGCCGGAACACCACCCTGCGCTGCAGCACGGAGGTCGAGTTGTAGATGTGCACGATCGCCTTGGGCGCGCCCTCCAGGCTGGCGAAGGTGCGCTCGATCAGCTCGGGGCGGCACTGGGTCAGCACCTGGATGGAGACATCGGCCGGGATCGCGCCGTCCTCGATGATCTCCCGCACGAAGTCGAAGTCGGTCTGGCTGGCCGCCGGGAAGCCGACCTCGATCTCCTTGTAGCCCATGCGCACCAGCAGGTCGAACATGCGGCGCTTGCGGGCGGGCGACATCGGGTCGATCAGCGCCTGGTTGCCGTCCCGCAGGTCGACCGCGCACCACAGCGGGGCCTGCTCGATGCGCTGGTCCGGCCAGGTGCGGTCGGGCAGGGTGACCGGCTCGACGAACTCGTGGAAGGGCTTGTACCGGTGGATCGGCATCGAGCTGCCCAGCTGGGTGTTCCACGCGGGCTGACCGGCAGGCGCCGGACGAGCGGGCTGGCGGATCCGGCTGGCGGCAGAGACGAACGCGTCGGAGTTGGTGCTCATGGGATGTGGTGGCTCCTGCAAACCGGGGAAGGGACCGGCGAGAACGCAGCCAGGACTCCGCGACGGGGGGCCGGTCTGGTCAGACCCCGTCGCGGCAGCGAAGGAGCAGGCCGCGTGCCACGGGGGGAGCCTAGCCCGCCGCCAGGGCGGATGAGAAAAACCTCCCGGATCGTGGGAGTGTCCACTCCCTACTGACGGGTAGCCTGACCTCGCCGGACATGCCAGACTGCGCCTCATGGCCGAACACTCCGAGCGTCGCCACCACCGGGGCACCGCGGTGCTGACCAGGGCGCGGATCGTCGGCGTGCTGGCCGGCGCACTCCGCTGGATCGGCACCATCGTGGCAGTGGTCCTGGTGGCGCACGTGGTGCTCACCGTGGGCGGGGCGAACCCGGAGAACGGGATCACCCAGTTCGTGGCCGGCTGGGCCGACCCGCTGGCGCTGGGCTTCCGGGACCTGTTCATGCCCGAGGATGCGAAGGCGCGGGTGCTGGTCAACTACGGGATCGCGGCGCTGTTCTGGCTGATCGTGACCTCGATCGTGGTCAAGATCGTGCGTCGGCTCGGCTGAGTCAGACCCCGACCACGGTGACCATGTCGTCCAGACCGGCGAAGTCGTCGACGTTGCGGGTGTAGAGCGGCAGGTCCCGCGAGGAAGCGATGGCGGCGATCATCAGGTCCAGGCGGCGCGGCTTGGGGCTCCGGTTCGCCTCCAGGGTCAGCGCGACCAGGGTGCCGTAGCGGGCCGCGGCCTCGCGATCGAAGGGCAGCGGCTCGAACTCCACGATCGCGGCCCCGAGCTTCTCCGCCCGTGCCGCCCTGCTGGCGGCCGTCTTGGCCATGGCGACGCCCTGGTGCAGCTCGGCCAGGGTGATCGCGGTGATCTCCGGGAACTCCGGCAGGGCGGCCACGTCGAGCCGGTCGAGGTCGATGAACGCGCAGGTGTCCAGGACTCCTGCCTCGGCGCGGTCAGCCACCGGCACGCGTCCACGGGTCGTCATCGTCCACCCGGCCCTCGGTGCCGAAGAACTCGTCGGCCTCTTCCCGCAGCTGCGTGGCGTCCACCCTGGGCAGCTTCCGGTGCCGCGCCACCAGCTCCTCGGCGCTGAGCCTGCGCCTGCGGGAGAGCGGGCGCAGCTCCGCCACCGGCACCCCGCTGCGGGTGATGTGGTAGGTCTCGCCGGCCTCCACCGCGTCCATCACGGCAGCGGAGTTGTTCCGGAACTCCCGCTGGGTGAGGATCTTCATGGCACCAGTGTAGCACCATGTAGCACAGTGGGCTACGCGTCAGAAAGCCGGTTCGCCCCACTCGCTGAACACCAGCTCGTCCAGCGCCTTCCGCGTCCTCGGCCGCGCGTCCCGCGCCAGCAGCTTCTCCTCGGCGCTCGCCGGATCGGCCAGCCTGCCCACCGCGATCACCACCACCGGGTCCAGGTGCTCCGGCAGCGAGAACACCGCCTTCGCGCCCGGCCTGCTGAACCCGGCCATCTGGTGCGCGACCAGGCCCTCGGCCACCGCCTGCAGCACCAGGTTCTGCGCGGCCAGCCCCAGCCCGTACTCCGCGTACGGCATCGGCTTGCCCTCTTCCAGCTCGGTCACCGCGATGCCCAGGACCAACGCGGCGGCGAACGGGGCCCAGCGCTTGTTGCCCTCGGTCAGGGTGTCCACGATCTTGCCGAAGGTCTCCTCCCCCCGGCGGCCGAGGATGAACCGGGCGGGCTGGGTGTTGCCCCAGGACGGGGCCCAGCGGGCCGCCTCGAACAGCGCGCGCAGCTGGGGTTCGGTGACCTCCGCGGCCGGGTCGAGGGCGCGCGGGCTCCAGCGGGTGGCGATTAGGTCGTGCACCGGGACGCTGGTGGTGGCCAGGGGGTGCGCCGCGGTCTCGGTCAAGGAGGGCCTCCGGGTCAGATCGCGTAGGGCCAGGCGGTGATCGAGTAGGCGCCGAACCAGGAGCCGAACAACAACAGCAGGCCCAGCACCGTCACCATGGTGCCGGGACGCCTGCGGGCGAGCAGCACCGCCGCCGGGAGCAGCAGCGTGACGGCCGGCACCAGCAGCCTGGCCTTGGAGTTCATCAGGCCGTTGGAGCCGATGCTGAGGAACATCACCCCCGCGGAGTAGACCATCAGCGGCCAGGGCAGCCGGTGGTGCAGGCCGAGCGCGAACAGCACCAGGGTCAGCACGATGATCCACACCGTGGCCACCTCCAGCACCGACCTGGCCGAGGACAGCACGTCCAGGCTGAACCGCACGGTGGCCAGGCCGCCGTCGAACTGGGAGTCCCAGCCACGGGCCTGCAGCGCCAGCCAACCGTCCCAGCGGCCGGTGCGACTGCCCACCCAGGTCAGGTAGCCGAGCAGGCCGGCCGGGGCCAGCAGCAGGGTCACCCAGGGCCGCCAGCCGTCCCGCCTGCGGATCACCGCGACCAGCGCGGCCAGGCAGACCGCGGCCACCAGCGCCGCGCTGGTCGGGCGGACCAGGCCCGCGGTGGCACAGCCCAGCGCGGCCAGCAGCCACTCCCGGTCGATCAGCCACAGCAGGGTCCACACCGCCAGCGCGCAGAACAGCGCCTCCGAGTAGGTCATGGACAGCACCACCGACATCGGCGAGACCGCGAACAGCGCCAGCAGCACCATCCCGCAGCGCCAGCTGCCGCCGATCCGCTCACCCAGCCGGACCAGGCCGTACGCGCACACCACCCCGGCCACCACGTTCACCGCGAAGGCCGCCGCGACCAGGCCGACCCCCGGCAGCTCGCCGACCGCGCGCACCAGCATCGGGTAGCCGGGAAAGAAGGCCAGCGGTGTCTCCTCGCTGCGCCGCCCGAAGGCGTCCACCAGCGAGACGGGCACCTTGTCGTAGCCGCTGGCGCTGATCGAGAGGTACCACTGCCCGTCCCACGAGGTGAGCGCGCCGGTCACGCTGATCCGGTTCCGCCCGGCCATCCACTGCACCACCCACAGCCCGGCCTGCCGGATGAGCAGGTAGAGCAGGGCGGGCGCGAACAGCCGGACCCACCTGTTCCGTTCCCAACGGGCGGGATCACGCCACAGTGGGCGGCGGCGCGGCCCAGATGTGACCGATCCCACCGGAGCAGCCTCCTGCTCGGTTCCCACCTGCGCAGCCGACACAGATTTCCTCCGTCCCAGTGCTTCCGGACCAGGTGCGGGGGACAGCGCGTCCCCTGAATGGTTACCGGACACCCTCGCGCGCGCGGGTAGGCTGCTCGCGAGTGTGGACCTGCGTCCTCGCAGGTTAGTGCTGGTGTGTGCGGCTTCGTGGGAGGTGCGGTTCGGTGGCGCTCGTCGTCCAGAAGTACGGCGGATCCTCGGTGGAGACTGCTGAGCGGATCAAACGGGTGGCCGAACGGATCGTGGAGACCCGCAAAGCGGGCAACGACGTGGTCGTGGCCGTCTCCGCCATGGGTGACACCACCGACGACCTGCTGGACCTCGCCAGCCAGGTCGCCCCGGTGCCGCCGGCCCGCGAGATGGACATGCTGCTCACCTCCGGCGAGCGGATCTCCATGTCGCTGCTGGCCATGGCGATCCACGCGCTCGGCGCGGAGGCGCGGTCCTACACCGGCTCCCAGGCCGGGGTGATCACCACCTCGGCGCACGGCAAGGCGCGGATCATCGACGTCACGCCGGGCCGGATCCGGGAGGCGCTGGACCAGGGGGCGATCGCGATCGTCGCGGGCTTCCAGGGCGTCAGCCAGGACAGCAAGGAGATCACCACGCTCGGCCGTGGTGGCACCGACACCACCGCGGTCGCGCTGGCCGCCGCGCTCAACGCCGACGTCTGCGAGATCTACACCGACGTCGACGGCGTGTTCAGCGCCGACCCCAGGATCGTGCCCGACGCCAAGCACCTCGAGCAGATCACCTACGAGGAGATGCTCGAGATGGCCGCCTGCGGGGCGAAGGTGCTGCACCTGCGCTCGGTGGAGTACGCGCGGCGCAACGGGATGCCGATCCGAGTTCGCTCTTCGTTCAACAACAAGCCCGGCACCCTGGTGACCGGGTCGATGGAGGATCTTGCCGTGGAGCAGGCGTTGATCACCGGCGTCGCGCACGACCGGTCGGAGGCCAAGATCACCGTGACCGGTGTGCCGGACCACCCCGGCGTCGCCGCCCGGATCTTCCGGGTGGTCGCCGACGCCGAGCTGGACATCGACATGGTGGTGCAGAACGTCTCCCGTGCGGTCAGCGGCCGCACCGACATCACCTTCACCCTGCCGCGCACCGGCGGCCCGACCGCGGTCGCCGCGCTGGACAAGGCCAAGCCGGAGATCGGCTTCGAGTCCGTCGCCTACGACGAGCACGTCGGCAAGGTCAGCCTGATCGGCGCGGGCATGCGCTCGCACCCCGGCGTGACCGCCACCTTCTGCGAGGCCCTGGCCAAGGTCGGGGTCAACATCGAGATCATCTCCACCTCGGAGATCCGCATCTCGGTGATCTGCCGGGACACCCAGCTCGATGACGCGGTCCGCGCGCTGCACGAGGCATTCGACCTCGGTGGCGACGAGGAGGCCGTGGTCTACGCCGGAACGGGGCGCTGAACATGACGAACACCAACGGCCCCGTGCTCGCCCTGGTCGGCGCGACCGGCGCGGTGGGCACGGTCATGATCGACATCATCAACGGCAGGGAGTCCGTGCCGTGGGGTGAGATCCGGCTGATCGCCTCGGCCCGCTCGGCAGGCAAGAAGATCACCGTGCGCGGGGTGGAGCACACCGTCGTCGCGCTGGCCCCCGAGGCCTTCGACGGCGTGGACGTGGCCATGTTCGACGTGCCGGACGAGGTCTCCGCGGAGTGGGCGCCGATCGCGGCCGAGCGCGGCGCGGTCGCGGTGGACAACTCCGGCGCGTTCCGGATGGACCCGGACGTGCCGCTGGTGGTGCCCGAGGTCAACGCCGACCAGGTCGGCAACCGGCCGCGCGGGATCATCTCCAACCCGAACTGCACCACCCTGTCCATGATGGCCGGGCTGGGCGCGCTGCACCGGGAGTACCAGCTCACCGAGCTCGTGGTGGCCAGCTACCAGGCCGTCTCCGGCGCGGGCCAGGTCGGCGTGGACCGGCTCTACGCCGAGATCGCCGCGGTCGCGGGCAAGGCGGTCGGGGAGAAGGCAGGCGACGTGCGCGCCGCGCTGGAGGCCGCCGGGCTGGTCCAGGCCGACTCGCCGTTCCCGGCGCCGATGGCCTTCAACGTGGTGCCGTGGGCGGGTTCGCTCAAGGACGACGGCTGGTCCAGCGAGGAGCTGAAGGTCCGCAACGAGGCCCGCAAGATCCTCGGCATCCCGGACCTCAAGGTCTCCGCGACCTGCGTGCGCGTCCCGGTGGTCACCACGCACTCGCTGGCGGTGCACGCCACCTTCGCCCGTGAGGTCACCGTGGAGCAGGCCAAGAAGCTGCTCGGCGCGCAGCCCTCGGTCGTGGTGGTGGACGACCCGGCCAACGGCCAGTACCCCACCCCGGCCGACGTGGTCGGCGGCGACCCGACCTACGTGGGCCGGATCCGCCAGGCGCTGGACTTCCCGAACACGCTGGAGCTGTTCGTGTGCGGGGACAACCTGCGCAAGGGCGCGGCGCTGAACACCTACGAGATCGCCGAGGTCATCGTCACCCAGTAGGTTCGGTGACATGACTCTGGGCGACGGAGTGGTGCTCGGCATCGACCTGGGCACCACTGCGACCAAGGTGGTGGCCGCGGACCGGCGGGGGCGGGTGCTCGCCCTCGCCGAACGCGGCTACCCCATGCGCACCGACCAGCCCGGCCTGGCGGTGCACGACCCGGACCGGGTGCTGCACGCGGCCCTGGCCGCGGTGCGCGAGTGCGTGCAGACCTGCCAGGAACCGGTGCGGGGGCTGTCCTTCACCGGCGCCATGCACACCCTGATCGGGCTGGACGCCAACTACCGCCCGATCACCCCCTCGCTGAGCTGGGCGGACAACCGGGCCATCGAACAGGCCGCCCGGCTGCGCGCCGATCCGGCCTCGGCGCAGCTGCACCGGGCCACCGGCACGCCGGTGCACCCGTTCGCGCCGCTGAGCAAGCTGGTCTGGTTCGCCGAGCAGGACCCGGACACCAAGCCCGCCTACTGGTGCGCGCTCAAGGACTTCGTGCTGCGCCACTTCACCGGCCGCCTGGTCACCGAGCACTCCTACTCCTCGGGCAGCGGCCTGATGAACATCCACGAGCTGGCCTGGCACCAGCCCTCGCTGGAGCTGGCCGGGATCAGGGCCGAACAACTGCCCGAGCTGCTGGCGCCCACCGACTCCCTGCCACTGCGCGACGGGGTGGCCGACGACCTCGGCCTGCCCCGCGGCCTGCCGGTGGTGGCCGGTGGCGGCGACGGCCCGCTGGCCAACCTCGGTGTGGGCGCGGTCCGCCCCGGCATGGCCGCGCTGTCGCTGGGCACCAGCGGCGCGCTGCGGGTGGTGCGCACCGAGCCCGGCATCGACGAACGCGGCCGCACCTTCTGCTACGGCATCGCCGAGGGCTACTGGGTGCTCGGCGGCGCGGTCAGCAACGGCGGCGTGGTCAGCCAGTGGGCCGCCGAGCTGGTCGGCGAGGAGGACATGGCCGACCTGCTCGCCGAGGCCGCCCTGGTGCCGCCCGGCGCGAACGGCCTGTTCGCGCTGCCCTACCTGCTCGGCGAGCGCGCCCCCTGGTGGGACCCGGACCCGCGTGGCCTGCTGCTCGGCCTGCGCCGCGACCACGGCAGGGCCGAGCTGACCCGCGCCATGGTGGAGGGCGTGGCCCAGCAGCTGGCCCTGGTCAGGGACGCGGTGCGGGAGACAGGGGCCGAGGTCTCGCCGGTGCGGGCCACCGGCGGCTCGTTCCGCTCGGCGCTGTGGGGCCAGCTCATCGCGGCCGCGCTGGACACCGACCTGGAGATCACCGAGGACAGCGAGGGCTCCGGCCTGGGCGCCTGCCTGCTCGGCTGGCGAGCACTGGGCGTGCTGTCCTCGCTGGAGGACGCGGCCGGGCTGATCACCCCGACCGAGACCGTCCACCCGGACCCCGAGCTGGCCGAGCACTTCGCCGCGGCCCGGCCCAGGGTGGAGCGGGTCTACCTGGCGCTGCGCGAGCTCATGAGCTGAGCAGGCCCACCGACAGCTCCCACAGCCGCTTGGCCGCGGCGGCGTCCAGCGCGTAGGGCGCGACGCCCCTGCGGCGCTCACCCGGCACGCTCGGCAGCGCCTCGTTGACGTCCTCGAAGTAGCGGCCGCTGATCCCGGCCACCAGCGGCGAGGCGGCCAGCAGCACCGAGGTGGCCGCGCCCTGCTCGGTGGTCTTCCACCGCATGCCCGAGCTGGCCACCATGGCCTCGAAGCCGGGGTCGTTCTGCACGTGCCGCTGGAGTCCGGTGCGGATGCCGCCCGGCATCAGCGCGTTGACCTCGATGCCGTCCGCGGCCCAGCGCTGCGCGGCCGCCACGGCGAAGAGGATGTTGGCGGTCTTGCTCTGGCCGTAGGCCACCCACGGGTCGTAGGGACGGCGCTCGAAGTGCGGGTCCTCGAAGTCGACCGTGCCCATCAGGTGCGCGGAGGAGCTGACCGAGACCACCCTGGCGCCACCGGCCGCGGCCAGTGCGCCGTGCAGGCCGAGGGTGAGCCCGAAGTGGCCGAGGTGGTTGGTGGCGAACTGGAGCTCCCAGCCCTCCGGCGTGCGGGTCAGCGGCGAGGCCATCACGCCGGCGTTGTTGACCAGGATGTGCAGCGGCCCCTGCCAGTCCGCGGCGAACTTGGCCACCGAGGCCCGGTCGGCCAGGTCCAGGGGGGCGGCCAGCGCGCCGACCTCGGCGCCAACCTGCTCCGCCGCGGCCAGGTTGCGCGCGGCGATGGTGACCTCGGCCCCCGCGTTGGCGAGTGCCCGCGCGGTCTCCACGCCGATGCCGGAGGCGCCGCCGGTGACGATGGCACGCTTGCCGGTCAGGTCCACTCCGGCGATGACCTCGGCCGCGGTGGACTCGTGGTTGAAGGGGGTGGTGAAGCGAGTGGCCATGACAGCGTCCTGTTCTGCGTCTACGCTCTAACCGGAGGAGCCTCCGGTGACTCCAAGCTAACCGGAGGAACCTCCGTTTAACAGGTGATGTGGGTCACAGGAGTGGAGCGGGCATGCGCGCGGACGCCCAGCGCAACCGGGAGAAGCTGCTCAAGTGCGCGGTCCGGTTGTTCTCCGAACGCGGCCCCGAAGCCACCCTGGACGCGGTGGCCAAGGCGGCTGGCGTTGGCATCGGCACGCTCTACCGGCACTTCCCGACCAGGGAGGCGCTGATCGAGGCCGCCTACCGCAACGAGCTGGCCCAGGTCTGCGCGGCCGCGGCCGACCTGCTCGCCGAGCTGCCGCCGGAGCGGGCGCTGCGCACCTGGATGGACCGGTTCCTGGACTACTGGACCACCAAGCACGGCATGTCCGACGCGCTCAACGCGGTGATCGCCAGCGGCGCCGACCCGTACGAGCAGAGCCGCGACTCACTGCTCTCGGCGGTCCAGTTGCTGCTCGCCCCGGCCGCGGAGTCCGGCGCGCTGCGCACCGACGTGCCTGCCGAGGACGTCCTGCTGGGCATCGCCGGAGTGGCGCTGGTCGCGGGCGCGATCGACCAGCGTGAAGCCGCAGGCCGGCTGCTCGACCTGCTGATGGACGGCCTGCGCTACCGCCCCTAGACCGCCACCTTGGCCGCGGTCCGCTTCGCCGAGGCGCGGAACAGCACGAAGGCGATGACCGCCGAGAGCAGCCCGGCCCCGCCCACCGCGGCGAAGCCCCACGGCGGCCCGAACAGGTCGATCGCCGCCCCGGCCAGTGGCGCGCCCAGCGCGGTGCCGGTGGTCAGCGCCGAGCCGTGCAGGCCGAGCGCCTCGCCGCGCACCGACTCCGGGGCCAGCTTGCTGACCTCCTCGGAGGTGGCCGCGATGGTCGGCGCGCAGAGCAGCCCGGCCGGGATGATCATCAGGGCGATCAGCCACCAGGTGTCGGCCAGCGCCACCGGGATGGTGCACAGGCCGAGCAGGCCCATCAGCACCAGCGATGGGTAGGAGCGCTTCAGCGAGCCGTAGACGAACCCGCCGACCAGCGAGGCCAGGCACCAGATCGGGATCACCACGCTGGTCCACGGCAGCTCACCGGCCTCGCGCAGCACGCCGATCATGGCCAGGTCGCTGCCCGCCAGCACCAGCACCGCGCCAGCGGAGGCGACCAGCACCGCGACCATCCGGGCGGTCAGCCAGCTGGAACGCGGCGGGCGCGGGCCGGTGGCCACCGACTCCGGGCCGCGCATGACCGGGTTGAGCAGGAACAGCCCGGCGCCGGCCAGCACGATGCAGGCGCCGATGCCGACCATCGCCACGTGCCCGGACACCGTGGTCACCACCAGCACGCCGAGCGCGGGACCGGCCATGAACGCGCCCTCGACCACCATCGAGTCCAGTGAGAACGCGGTCCGCCGCTGCTCCTCCGGCACCAGGGCGGCCATCGCCTGCCGGGAGATCGAGTGCACCGGCAGCGCGAACAGGCCGCCGAACAGGGCCGTGGCCAGCAGCCCGGTCAGGCCGAGCCACGGGCTGGCGAACCAGAACACGCCTTCCACCACCGTGGTCAGCACGACCACCGGGCGTAAGCCGACCGAGTCCACCATCCGGCCCAGCAGCGGCGAGCCCACCGCGAGCCCGACGGTCACCGCCAGCGTCACCAGCGCGGCCCAGGTGTAGCTCTGGCCCAGGTCCTGCAACACGTGCAGGTTCAACACGATTGGCCCTGCCGCGATCGGGGTCCTGGCCAGCAGGGTGACAACGACCAGGGAACGGACACCGGGCAGCGCGAACAGACGGCGGTAGGGCTCGATCGGCACCCGTGCATGGTGACTGGCGGCACCGACGGCCGTCCAAGCGGTTTCCCGTGCCTGGGGACCGACGCACCGGAGGGAGTGGTGGTGAACCCCGAGACCCCCGCCCGCGACCAGCTCCGCTCGGCCGGACTCCGGGTCACCCAGCCGCGGATCGCGGTGCTCGAATGGCTCGCCGGACACCCGCACTCCACCGCCGACCAGGTCGCCACCGCGGCGCGGGCACGGCTCGGCGCGGTGTCCACCCAGGCGATCTACGACGTGCTCAGCGCCTGCACCTCGGCAGGTCTGCTGCGCCGGATCGAACCGGCCGGGCACCCGGCCCGGTTCGAGACCAGGACCGGGGACAACCACCACCACCTGGTGTGCCGCCAGTGCGGGCGCACCGAGGACGTGGACTGCGTGCGCGGGGAGAAGCCCTGCCTGGACCCCGAGGACACCGCGGGCTTCGCCGTGGACGAGGCCGAGGTCGTCTTCTGGGGCCGGTGCCGGAACTGCCGGTAGTGGGCCAGGTGGGCACATCGGGTCACCGGGCCTACTACCCTCGGCCTGGTGACACTGCCCGGCCAGGACCCGTTAGAGGACACCAAACGCGCCACCCAGACCGCGCTGGAACGCGCGGTGGGCGAGGGCAGGCTGACCCTGGAGGAGTTCGCCGCGCGCGCCGACACGGTGTGGCGCGCGGACACCCCGGCCGAGATCGCCAGCGCGGTGGCCGACCTGCCGGCGCCGGTCGCCCCGGTCGTGCCCGCCACCGAGGGTGCGGTCAAGGTCAGCATCAGCTCGATCTTCGACGACGTGCGCCGCAGCGGCCGGTTCACCCTGCGCTCGGGCACCAAGGTCAGCGCGGTCTTCGGGGACGCCAAGGTGGACCTGCGCCAGGCCGTGATCAGCGAGCCGGTGGTGGAGCTGACCGTGTTCAGCTGCTTCGGCGACGTGGTGGTCACCGTGCCCAAGGGGGTCAGGGTGGAGGTCGACGGCTCAGTGGTCTTCGGCTCGGAGCGGGTCGAGCTCTCCGCCGAGCCGCCGCTGCCGGGCAGCCCGCTGATCCGCCTGCACGCGCGCTCGATCTTCGGCGATGTCAAGGTGCGCGACCAGCACTGGACCGAGCGGGTGAAGGGCTGGCTGGACCGGCTCGCTTGACCTCCAGCTAGGTGGAGGTCGTAGCGTGCCAAGCCGGGTCGGCCGAGGGAAGGAAGTTGTACGGATGACGGTCACCGTGGTGGGCATCGGCGGTTCGCTGCGCGCGGACTCGCAGTCGCAGCGCGCGCTGGACCTGGTACTGGCCGGGGCCCGCGAGGCAGGGGCGAAGACGGTCGCCTTCACCGGCCCCGAACTGGTGCTGCCCTTCTACGACCCGGCGGTGCCGGAACGCCCGGAGAACGCGGTCCGGATGGTGGAGGCGCTGCGCGCGGCCGACGGCGTGGTGCTGGTCTCGCCCGGCTACCACGGCACGGTCTCCGGCCTGGTGAAGAACACCCTGGACTACATCGAGGACCTGCGCGGCGACGAGCGCCCGTACCTGGACGGCCGCGCGGTCGGCTGCGTGGCCACCGCGATGGGCTGGCAGGCCGCGGTCACCACGCTCACCGCGCTGCGCTCCATCGTGCACGCGCTGCGCGGCTGGCCCACCCCGCTGGGCGCCGCGCTCAACTCCCGCGAGGTGCGCTTCGACCCCGAGGGCGGCTGCACCGACACCCAGGTCAGCGACACCCTGCGCACCATCGGCCAGCAGGTGGCCGAGTTCGCGCTGCGCGGCAGGCATCAGCCTGAGGGCCGACCTGACGTGCTACTCCGTGCCGATGAGGACTGACCAGCCCGCTGGCTAGCGTGGACGGCGTGACTGAGCCAAGCGCCATCCCCGCCGTACCGGCCGGACCGGAGCTCGACGGTGTCCGCGACCGCGCCCAGGCCGCGCTGGAACGCGCGGTCGGCGAGGGCAGGCTGACCCTGGACGAGTTCACCGACAAGGTCGACCTGGTGCTGCGCGCCGGGTCCGAGGCCGAGGTCAACGCCGTGCTCGGCCAGCTGCCCGCCCCGGTCACCGCGCCCGCGGCCAAGGTGGTCAGCCGCCAGTCCGTCTTCGACGACGTCTCCCGCAGCGGCCGCTTCGCGCTGCCCACCGGGGCCACCGTGTCCTCCTTCTTCGGCGACGTCGAGCTGGACCTGCGGCACGCGGTGATCACCGACCCGGTGGTGGAGGTGCGCACCTGGACCTGGTTCGGCGACATCGTGGTCACCGTGCCGGAAGGGGTCGAGGTGGAGGTCAAGAGCGGCCTGGTCTTCGGCGACGAGGAGGTCGAGCTGGCCGACGTGCCGCCGGTGCCCGGCGCGCCGCGGATCCGGATCAAGGCCTGGACCACCTTCGGCGACGTGCGGGTGGCCAGCCAGGCGGGGTGAACCCACGCACATCGCGTTTCCCGCCCCTGAACAGCGGAAAACCCCATCACGCACCCACCACACAAGGAGGCGTGATGACCACCAGCCCGATCAAGAGCCCGCTCGGCCCGGCCGAACGCGATGCCACCGGGGCGGTGCTGCAGGCCGCACTGGTCGACCTGATCGACCTGTCGCTGATCGCCAAGCAGGCGCACTGGAACGTGGTCGGCCGCCAGTTCCGCGACGTGCACCTCCAGCTGGACGAGCTGGTCGCCGACGCCAGGAACTACACCGACCAGGTCGCCGAGCGCGCCTCCGCGATCGGCGTCTCCCCGGACGGCCGGGTGGCCACCGTGGCCGAGACCTCCGGTGTGCCCGCCTTCCCGGACGGCTGGAAGAAGGACACCGACGTCATCGGCGCGATCGTGACCACCCTGGACACCCTCATCCAGCGGATGCGCGCCCGGATCGACGCCACCGACAAGACCGACCTGGTCACCCAGGACCTGTTCATCGAGATCACCGGCAAGCTGGAGGAAGCGCACTGGATGTGGCAGGCCCAGCTCGCCTGAGCCGGACCAGCCGGCGCCTGCGCGGCGGCCGCGATCACGCGGCCGCCGCGGCGCGGGCTCAGCCGACCGCCAGCACCTGCCTGGCGAAGTCGATCTCAGCCGCGGTCTGCCTGGTGGTCTCGGCGATCACCAGCGAGCCGTGGCCCGCGTTGTACCGGTAGACCCGGTACTCCGCGCCCCGCTCGGCCAGCCGGTCCAGGTAGTTCTCGATCTGCCGGATCGGGCAGCGCGGGTCGTTCTCCCCGGCCAGCACGAGCACCGGCGCGGTCACCTTGTCCACGTAGGTGATCGGCGAGGAGGCCTCGTAGCGCTCGGGCAGCTCCTCCGGCGAACCGCCGAACAGCGCCCGGTCGTAGGCCCGCAGCGGCTCCATCTCGTCCTCGTAGGCGGCCACGTAGTCCGCCACCGGCACGCTGGCCACCCCGGCCGCCCACAGCTCGGGCTGGGTGCCCACGGCCAGCAGGGTCAGGAAACCGCCCCAGGAGCCACCCGCGACCACGCACTTGGCCGGGTCGGCCAGGCCGGAGCCCACCGCCCAGGCGTGCACCGCGGCCACGTCCTCCAGCTCGGTCAGGCCCGGCCTGCCCTCGATCGCGTCCCGCCACACCGAGCCGTAGCCGGTGGAGCCGCGGTAGTTGACGTGCACCACCGCGAACCCGGCGTCCACCCAGGCCGCGCGGTAGGCGGAGAACCGGTCCTCATCCGCCGCGTGCGGCCCGCCGTGCAGGTCGAACACGGTCGGGAACGGCCCCTCGCCCTCGGGCCGGGCCACCAGCGCGTGCACCGTGCCGCCGGGACCCTCCACGAACGCGTCGTCCAGCGGCACGCTCTCCGGGGCCCGCTCGCCCTGCGGCTCCAGCAGCACCCGGTCCACGCCGTCCGGCCCGATCGCGCGCACCGCGGGCGGCTGGCCGGAGAAGGACCAGGAGTACTCCACGGTGCCGTCCGGGCGCACCTCGGCCGAGCTGACCACGCCCCGAGCGGTGTCCACAGTGGACAGTTCGCCGGTGGTCAGGTCGTAGCGGTGCAGGGTGTTGCGGGCCTGGTAGGTGTGCGAGATCAGCAGCGCGCTGCCGTCGGGGTACCAGTCGCCGACGATCTCACCCGGCAGGTCGATGCTCAGCTCGACCTCGGTGTCGGCGGCCACGTCCCAGAGCAGCAGCTCTTCCTTGCCGCGGCGCTCGTGCAGGATGAGCACCCGCTGGTCGCCGGGCACCGGGCTGAAGGCCAGCGCGTCCAGGCCCTTGCCCTTGCCGTCCCACTTCTCCGCCACCGTGCTGCCGTCGTCGGTGCGCAGCACGCGCAGTGCCGGGTGCCGGGAGTCGCCGTGCTCGGAGTGCGAGATGACCAGGAACGTCTCGTCCTTGGCCAGCGAGCCCACCCCGCCGTCGTGCTCGTTCTGGTACACGATCTCCGACGGCCCGCCGTCCCTGGAGATCCAGATGGTGGTGCCGTCGTCGGTGGCGGTGCCCAGGGCCACCACCCGGTTGCCCAGGGCCAGCCCGGCCGGGTAGGCGTCCGGGGTGCCGGGCAGCGCGGGCACCGGCGCCGCGCCGCCGCCGTAGGGCTCGCTGACCCAGTGGCCGAACTCGTCGCCGTCGGTGTCGGCGAACCACCAGATGTACTCGCCGTCGGGGGTGAGCGTGGCGCTGGTGGTCCCGTTCTTGCGGTCGGTCACCTGCCGGTGCGTGTCGCTGTCCCGGTCCCAGGCGTAGACCTCCCACACGCCGCCGAGGTTGGAGAGGTAGAGGCTGCGCTGCGGCGCGTCCTCGGCCCAGCCCGGCCGCGACACCCTGGGTGCCGCGAACCGGGCTCGCCACCTCGCCTCGGCCACCGGATCGGGGAAGAGCTGGTCGGGGACCTGTGCGGTCGGATGCTGGCTCACACCCCGATCCTAGATACCGCTACTCCGCGATGACGTCGGTCCGCAGCCCCGGCGCCTTCAGGATCTCCGTTCGCGTGAACCGCTCCGGCACCCAGCCCTTGCGCACGTACAGCTCGGTCTGGTCGAAGTGGTGCGGCGAGGTGGGGTCCGCCGCCTGCGAGTAGGTCAGCACGGTCTGCGTGCGCGGCCCGTTCTTACCCAGCTGAACAGCCATGATGAAGCTGGACCCCATCTCGACCTTCCCGTACGTGCCGTCCGCCTGGAGCTTGGTGGTGGTCGGCTCGGTCACGTTGAAGCAGCCCTCGAAGCCGGTGCAGCCCTGGATCGGCAGCAGCTTGCGCGAGGGGATGTCCCGCTGCGCCTTGCCGAGCTCCAGCGTCAGCGGCAGGCCGAGCCCGGTCAGCCGCTGCACCCCGTCCGCGATGGCCGTCTTGACCTTGGGTTCGGCGGTGTTGAGCGTGTGCGGGGTGCGCACCGGGTCCTTCGGGTCGAAGGGCACCGCGAACTTGTTCCGCAGCGGCACGATCCCCGCGTAGACCTCCCGCCACAGCACCGAGCCCTGGCTGCCGGTGTCCATCCGCAGATCCCACTTGGCCAGCACCGCCCCGGCCGCGCGCACGTCCACCTGGGCGCCGTCGGAGGCGGTCAGCACCGGGTTGGCCTCGATCAGCCCGACCACCGCGTCCCGGAACAGCTCACCGGTGAGCGCCCGGTTGCCCAGCATGGTCTGCTGCAGGCTCGGCAGGTCGAACCCGGCCGGACCGAACCCGTCCGTGCCGTTGCGCCGCTGCTCCACCATCAGGTGGGACAGCCGGTCCCGCGGCGAACGGGGGCCGGCCTGCTCGCCGTACATCCGCGGGTAGCCGGTCAGCGGCGCGGTGGCGTTGGTCAGCCAGGCCGACTCGTTGGAGTTGTGCACGTAGTCCGCACGCTGCTGCGCGGGCTGCTGCTTCGGCCCGAACACCCCCGGCGCCACCGCGTCCGGATCACTGCCCCAGCCGCACTCGGCCCGCGAGCCGTTGAGGATCACCCGGTTGGGATAGGCGGCCCGCCCCGCCGGGGTGTCCACGCAGCGCTGGGCGTGCTCGTCGGTGACGTGCGGCACCAGCGAGGCGTCGGTGTAGTAGCTCTCGCCCTTGCTGTCCGCGGCGATGGTGTTGATGAACGAGGACCCCTGCACCCGGTGCAGCGCCTCCCGCACCCCGGCCACGTCCTTGGCCCGGCCCAGCGCCAGCTCCTGGTCCACCGCCCGCATGTTGTCCTCATTGGACCCGCGCACCGCGAAAGCCGAGCTGCCGGTCCACCCGTCGGCGAGCACCGGCCCGTACCGGGACCGGTACAGCACACGCTCCACAGTGGACAGCGCGCCGTCCGCGCCACGCACCTGGACCCGCACGGCCTGCCGGGTCATCGGCTCGGTCTTCCCGTCCACCACATAGGAAGTCGGGTCACCGGGCGCCAGCTTCAGCTCGAACATGGTGAACCGCTTGGCGAAGGACACGGTGTGCGTCCACGCCATGGACTCGTTGTGCCCCAACGCGATCATCGGCAACCCGCTCAACGCCGCACCGGCCACGTTGAGCTTGCCCGGTACGGTCAACTGCGCCTGGTACAGCCGTTTCGGACCGGCCCACGGGAAGTGCGGGTTCGCCAGCAGCATCCCGCTGCCGTCCCGGGTCGCCGCCCGCCCCAGCCCCCACGCGTTGCTGCCCACCGGCTGCATCTCCGCCGCCGCGGGCACCCCCGGATTCCCTTGGCCCACAGGCGGTTTCGCGTTCGCGATCTGCCCGGCGAAGGAGGACACCCCGGTCAGCTGACTGGTGTCGTAGACGTTGCGCCACACATCCAGCTCGGTCAGCGGCCGCACCCATCCCTTGCCCCGGCAGGTTGGATCGGGCAACCGCGCCACCCCGCTCTCCCGCAACCGCCGGTTGAACCCGGCCACATACCCGCGCACGGTCTCCCTGGCCTCCACCGACGGCCCACCCGGCGCCGCCAGCAGCCGCTCCAGTCGCCCGGAGTCGTTGAACGCCCGGAAGTAGAGGTCGCTCTCCAGGTTGGTGAAGCTCCCGGCCCCGGTGTTCACCCGCCCGTCGGGCCCGAAGTGCGCCGCCCGCTCCCCGGCCAGCGTGGTCACGTAGTCGGTCATCAGGCACAGGTTGTCCTGCGCGTAGGCGTAGCCGAACCCGTAACCAGCCGACCCCATGTCCACCCCGGTGATGTGCGGCACCCCGTACTCGGTCCGCTGGATCACCGCCGCATACCGCTGCCCATCCCGCAAAGCCAGCTCCGGTTCCGCCACTGCGGGCGTCACCAGCACGGTGCTCGCCAGCGCGGTGACAACCGCCCCCAGTACAAGTCTTCTTCGCATGGAGGCAGTCAACCGATCTTGCCGGCGCCGCACACCAGGAGAACCACCTAGGTGACCCCGGAGTCATTCGGCTCAGCACCCGGAAACGACTTTGGGCCGCCACCGAATGTTCTCGATGGCGACCCAAAATGTGGTCGGGGTGACAGGATTTGAACCTGCGACCTCTTCGTCCCGAACGAAGCGCGCTACCAAGCTGCGCCACACCCCGATTAAGCGGAACGAGAGAAATACTAGCGGATGTTCGCCCGTACTCCGAATCGGGGGTTCCCACCGGCCCTGAGCAGGCTCGGGTCGGTCTCCGCCGACCGCGGCACCAGCGTCAACAGGCTCGCCTCCGGCGGGCAGGCGAACCGCACCGGCGCGTACGGCGAGGTGCCCAGGCCGGCCGAGACGTGCAGCCAGGTGCGCTCGCCCCAGCGGGAGGCGCCCTTGACCCTGGAGCGGTCCAGGCCGCAGTTGGTGACCAGGGCGCCGTAGCCGGGCACGCAGAGCTGGCCGCCGTGGGTGTGACCGGCCATGACCAGGTCGTAGCCGTCCTCGGCGAAGGCGTCCAGCACGTGCGGTTCCGGCGAGTGGGTCAGGCCAAGGCGCAGGTCGGTGTGGTGGTCCGGCCTGCCCGCGATCTCGCTGTACTGGTCGCGGTGCAGGTGCGGGTCGTCCACGCCGGCGGCCTGGATGGTCAGGCCGGCGATGGTCAGGTTGCGGCGGACGTGGGTGAGGTCCTGCCAGCCGCGTTCGGTCAGCGCGGCGCGCAGGTCGCGCCAGGGCAGCGGGACGCCGTGCACGCGCTTGGTCTTGCTGGCGGGCAGCAGGTAGCGGGCCGGGTTCTTCGGCCTCGGCCCGTAGTAGTCGTTGCTGCCCCAGACGAACAGGCCGGGCAGGTCCAGTAGCGGGCCCAGCGCGCGCAGCACCGCGGGCACCGCCTTGGGGTGGGCCAGGTTGTCGCCGGTGTTGACCACCAGGTCGGGCTCCAGCTCGGCCAGTGCGGCCACCCAGCGCTGCTTGGACTGCTGGCCCGGCAGCATGTGCAGGTCCGAGATGTGCAGCAGGCGCAGCGGGCGGGCGTTGTCGGCGAGCACCGGGAGCGTCGCGTGCCGCAGCGTCCACATCCGGCGCTCGATGGCCGTGGCGTAACCGAGCGCCGCCGTGCCGAGCGCCGCGGTGCCGAGCAGGATCCGACCCAGGTTGTTCACCCTTACCAGGGTACGTAATGCGCCGTGGTGGCTTTTTCGCAGGAGTAACCTGCCTGGTCATGGCGGAGCTGAAGGCGAAACTACAGGCCGATCTGGCCGCGGCGATCAAGCAGAAGGAAACCCTGGTGGTGGCGTCGCTGCGGATGGCGCTCGCGGCGATCACCACCGAGGAGGTCTCCGGCAAGGCCGCCAGGGAGCTGACCGACGACGAGGTGCGCAAGGTGCTCGCCCGCGAGGTGAAGAAGCGCAAGGAGGCCGCCGAGGCCTTCGCCGGCGCCGGGCGGGCCGAGCAGGCCGCCGCCGAGCGCGCCGAGGGCGAGGTGCTCTCGGCCTACCTGCCCGCGCAGCTCACCGACGAGGAGCTGACCGAGCTGGTCGGCCAGGCGGTGACCGAGCTCACCGCGCAGCTGGGCGAGAAGCCCGGCCCCAAGCAGATGGGCCAGGTCATGAAGGCGGCCAACGCGAAGGTGGCCGGCCGCGCCGAGGGCGGCCGGGTGGCCGCGCTGGTGAAGGCCAGCCTGCTCGGCTGAGCCCACCTGAGACACAGCACGGGGTCCGTCCACAGTGGACGGACCCCGTTTCGCTTGTGCGCCTTGGTCAACCGCCGCCGGTCGGCTCGACCGGATCGATGGTGATGCCGCCGGTGGGCGGCGGTTCCGTCTCACCGGGCGGCGGCTCGGTGGTGCCGGTGGGCGGCGGCACCACGCCGGTGCTCACCCACAGCGTGATCGTCTCCCCCGGCAGCGCGGCGCCGCGCGGGTTCTGCCCGATCACGGTGCCCTTGGGCTGGGCCCCGTTGCGGTTCTGGGTGGTCACCTTGTACCCGGCGGACTGGAGCTTCGAGGTGGCCTCGTTGACCATCATGCCCACCACGTTGGGCACCTTGGCCTCGTCGCCGCCGTTGAGGTAGCGCGGATCCGCGCCGGGCAGCTGCTGCACCGGCTGGTCGCCGTGGATGGCGGCCATCGCGTCGAACCAGGTCGGCGCGGACACCGAGGAGCCGAAGATGCCGCCGTTGGTGTTGCCGCCGCAGAGCCGGGGCGGGTTGCCCTTGCAGATCACCTGCGGCCGGTTGCCGTCGTTGAAGGTCAGCACCGCGCCCGCGTACTGCGGGGTGGCGCCGACGAACCCGGCGGACTTGTGGTCCTGGGTGGTGCCGGTCTTGCCCAGCATCGGCCGGTTCCACTCCTTGGGCCGCGCGCCGGCCGCGGTGCCACCGGGCAGGTCGTCCTTGCTCAGCCCCTGCACCATGCCATTGGCCAGGCCCTCCGGCACCGCCTGCTCACACGGGGCCTCGTTGAGCTGGAGCGACTTGCCGTTGCGGTCCAGCACCTGCTCGATCGGGCTCGGCGGGCACCACACGCCGCCGCTGATCATCGTCGCGGACACGTTGGCCAGCTCCAGCGTGCTCACCGCGGCCGGGCCGAGGGTGAACGCGCCCTTGTTGTTGCGCCAGTAGTCCGACTGCGAGCGGTTCAGATCGTCCCGTTTGGACTTGGTGTCCGGCTTCACCCCGGCCACGTTGAGCTGCATGGTCTCCCGCAGCCCCAGCCTGCTGGCCATGTCGACCACCGGGCCCATGCCCACCCGCTCCTCCAGGATGACGAACCCGGTGTTTGGCGAGGTGGCCAGCGCGGTCTGCAGGGTCATCTGGGGCGGGTAGCTGTCCCCGGCGTTGCTCAGGCAGTACCAGCGCTCACCGCCACCGGCCGGCGGGCAGCGGGTGGCGCCGCCCTTGAACACCTTGGAGGTGTAGGAGGTCGGGGTGTCGATGGTGTTGTTGATGCCCATGCCGCGCTCCAGCGCCGCGGCCGCGGTGAAGATCTTGTAGATCGAGCCCGCGCCGAACTTGTTCGCCGCCGCGCTGGGCAGCGCGTAGGTGGTCTGCCCCTTGTCCTGGTCCAGGCCGTAGTCCCGGTTGGCCACCAGGGCCAGCACCTTGTGCTTGTCCTTGCCCGGCTGCACCACGGCCATCGTGTTGGCCACCCCGTTGGCGTCCTTGGGCACCCGGCCCTGCACTGCCTTCTTCGAGGCCTGGGTGACCCTGGGGTCCAGGGTGGTCTTGATGGTGAAACCGCCGCGCTTCAACGTGTCCTCGGAGTACCCGACCTTGCTCAGGTAGTCGATGACGTACTTGCAGAAGAACCCGTTGTCCGGGCCGGCGCCGATGCAGCCGTAGGGCGGGTTGCGGAAGTCCGGGCTGGTGCCCAGCGGCTCCTTCTTGGCCGTCTCGGCCACGTCCACCGGGATCCGGCCCTGCCGCCCCATCTCGCCGATCACCAGGTTCCGCCTGGTCAGCGCGGCCTCGGGGTTGCGCTTGGGGTTCAGGCCGCTGGGCTCGTTGACCATGCCGGCCAGCAGCGCGGCCTGGGCGATGGTGAGCTTGTCCGGGGTGGTGTCGAAGTAGGTCTTGGCCGCCGCGGCCACCCCGTAGGTGTTAGCGCCGAAGGGCACGATGTTGAGGTACCTGGTGAGGATCTCGTCCTTGGTGAGCTTGCGCTCCAGCTGCAGCGCGATGCGCATCTCGCGCAGCTTGCGGGCCGGGGTCTGCTCCTGCGCCTTGGCCTGCTCGACCTTGTTCGTGGCCACCACGTGCATCAGGTAGTTCTTCACGTACTGCTGGGTAAGGGTCGAGCCGCCCTGGGCGACCTTGCCCTCCACCGTGTTGGTCACCAGCGCGCGCATCGCGCCGCGCCAGTCCACGCCCTCGTGGTCGTAGAAGCGCTGGTCCTCAATGGACACGATCGCGGCCTTCATGGTGTCCGCGATCTTCTCCGGCCCGGCGAGCACCCGGTACTGGTCGAACAGGTAGGCGATCTGGTTGCCCTGGGCGTCGAGCACGGTGGTCAGCAGCGGCGGGTCCTTCTGGACCAGATCTGAGGAGATGCTGTCGACTGTGTCACTAGCCCGGTTGGAGACCACCCCCAGCGCGCCCACCGCAGGAAACAACATGCCGGCGAGTAGCACTCCAGCCAGCACACATAGCCCCAACAACTTGACCAAAGCCGCCCGCACGCCCACGCGGGACAGCGTACGCTTCACCCATTTTGGTGACCCGATTCACACACTTTCGAGTGCTCGGATGTAACGGGTAGGCAAACCCGTCTTGGACCTGGAACCAGAACCCTCTACAGTCCGTCAACGTCGAACGACAGCACACCGGCGGGTGCGCCACTCCCGTGGCACACCTCATGCGGACCTCGGAGCTGGGGAGCACCGAGCGTAGTCGCGACGACGCGTAGGAGCTGGGGGAACATGGAGTTCAACCAGGGGGACTGGCGAGTGCGGGCCTCGTGCAGGGATGAGGACCCGGACCAGCTTTTCGTCCGAGGTGCAGAGCAGCGCAAGGCCAAGCTCGTGTGCATGGGGTGCCCCGTGCGGACGGAATGCCTGGCCGAGGCGCTGGACAGTCGAATCGAGTTCGGTGTCTGGGGTGGCATGACCGAGCGGGAGCGCCGTGCTCTGCTCCGCCGCCGTCCGGACGTCGTGTCCTGGGCGGAGCTGCTGGAGTCCGCCCGCCGCAAACACCTTGACTTCGACGAGGTCGAGGAAGCCGACTACCGCGTGGGCCTGCCCGGCTGATCGTCTCCCGGTTCGCCGGTCACCGACCCTCCAGTCACCGACCGGCCAGCCGGGCGCCGATCTCACGCAGTCCGTCGATGTCGTGCACATCGGCCGGCAGCGCGGGCACCCCGATCATCGCCACGCCCGGGTGAGCCTTGGTGAAGCGAGCGAGCAGCCTTCGCTCACGCTCCGCTACGGCCACCCGGTCCGCGTGCAACCGCAGCACGGCCGCGGCCAGCGGCGCCGAACCGGCGCGTTCGAGGTCCTCGGCCGCGGCGAGCGCGCGCGAGCTGGGCAGGTCGGCGAACACCGGGTGGGTCCGGTTGGCGACCAGCCCGGCCAGCGGCATGCCCTCACCGGCGAGGCGGTCCACGAAGTAGGAGGCCTCGCGCAGCGCGTCCGGCTCCGGCGCGGCCACCACCAGGAACGCGGTGCCCGGCGAGCGGAGCAGCTCGTAGGTGGCCTGCGCGCGCTGCCGGAAGCCCCCGAACATGCTGTCGAAGGCCTGCACGAACGCCGAGGCGTCGTTGAGCAGCTGCCCGCCGATGATCGTCGAGATCACCTTGGTGAACAGCCCGAAGCCCGCGCCGACCAGCCGCCGGATGCCCCGCCCGCCGGCGCGGGCCGGTGCGGACAGCATTCGGATGATCTTGCCGTCGAGCACCGTGGACAGCCGCTGCGGCGCGTCCAGGAAGTCCAGCGCGGACCGGCTCGGCGGGGTGTCCACCACCACCAGGTCCCACTCGCCGGTGTGCGCCAGCTGCCCCAGCTTCTCCATCGCCATGTACTCCTGGGTGCCGGAGAACGAGGAGGAAATGGTCTGGTAGAAGGGATTGCGCAGGATCTGCTCGGCCCGGTCCGGCCCGGCGTGGGAGAGCACCATCTCGTCGAAGGTGCGCCGCATGTCCAGCATCATCGCGTGCAGCGAGCCCTCCGTCCCTTCCGGACGGTCCACCACGGTCACCTCGCGCGGGTGGTTGCCCAGCTCGGTCAGGCCGAGGGACTGGGCCAGCCTGCGCGCCGGGTCGATGGTGAGCACCACGGTGCGGCGGCCGCGCTCGGCCGCGCGCAGGGCCAGCGCCGCCGCGGTGGTGGTCTTGCCGACCCCGCCGGAGCCGCAGCACACCACCACCTTGGTCTGCGCGTCGTCCAGCAGGTCGTCGATGTCCAGCAACGGCGGACGGGCGTTCACCGGACCCCCTGCTCGATCAGCAGCTCGCTCAGCTCGTACAGCCCCGCGGTGTCCACCCCGTCGGTGAGGTCGGGCAGCTCGACCACCGGCAGGTCCACCTCGGCCAGCTGGTTGCGGGCGCTGAGCTCGGCCCGCACCCGGATCGCGTGCTCCACCGTCTCGTCCACCAGACCGTCCACAATGGCCTCGTCCAGGTTCAGGCCGGCCGCGAGCAGTCCCGACTTGATCCGGGCCGCGTCCACCCGGCCACCGGCCGCGGCGCCGACCGAGCGCGCGGGCAGCCGGGGCGGGCGCACCCTGTTCATGATCACCGCGCCGGGCCGGAGGTCGGCGGCGTCCAGCTCGCCGACCGCGTCCATGGTCTCCCGCACCGGCATCTCCTCCAGCAGGGTCACCAGGTGCACCGCGGTGTCCCCGGAGTGCAGCAGCCGGATCACGCCCTCGCTCTGGTTGCGGATCGGACCGACCTTGGCCAGATCGGCCATCGCCCTGGTCACGTCCAGGAACTTGACCACCCGGCCGGTCGGCGGCGCGTCCACCACCACCGCGTCGTACTCGTGCCGCCCGCGCTCGCCGGTGCGGCCGACGCACTCCTTGATCTTGCCGGTGAGCAGCACGTCCCGCAGGCCGGGCGCGAGCGTGGTGGCGAACTCCACCGCGCCCATCCGGCGCAGCGTCCGCCCGGCGAAACCCAGGTTGTAGAACATGGACAGGTACTCCAGCAGCGCCGCCTCGGCGTCCACCGCCAGCGCCCGCACCTCGCCGCCACCGGGCGCGGCCGCGATCCGCTCCTCGGAGTAGGGCAGCGGCGCGTGGTCGAAGACCTGGGCGATGCCCTGCCTGCCCTCCACCTCCACCAGCAGCACCCGCCGCCCGCCGGTGGCCAGCGCGAGCGCCAGCGCGGCGGCGATCGTGGTCTTGCCGGTGCCGCCCTTGCCGGTGACTATGTGCAACCGGGCGCGGCTGAGCTCCTCGGTCCAGGCCATCACAGTGATCAGCCTAGGTCGGCAGGCGCGCGCGTGCGGCTTCTAGCCCGCGAGCATGAGGAAAAGCACGGCGATGGCCTCGGCCGCCACCAGCGCCCAGGCCCAGGTGGAGGGCAGCGCGAAGGCCACCAGCAGGGCCAGCCCGGCGACCACCGCCACCGAAATCAGCCCGGCCTGCACCACGGCCGCGTGCGTGGTCCGCTTCCGGTCCCTGACCTGCGCCATGGCGACCAGGGTGAGGATGAGGCCGCCCACGATGAACAGGACGGTCGCGGTGATGCGCCAAGTCTCCACCTGATCACGGTATCCCGTCAGGCAACAGATCGTCCCGCACTAGGCTCTGCGTCATGACGAAGTGGGAGTACGCCACGGTTCCGCTGCTGACCCACGCGACCAAGCAGATCCTCGACCAGTGGGGCGAGGACGGCTGGGAGCTGGTGTCTGTGCAGCCGGGACCCACCGGTGAGCAGCTGATCGCCTTCCTGAAGCGCCCGAAGGGCAACTGAGCATGGCCGGCTGGAAGCAGCGACTGGTCGAACTGGGCATCGAGCTGCCCGCGGTGGCCGCCCCGGTGGCCGCCTACGTGCCCGCCGTGCGCAGCGGTGCGCACGTCTACACCTCGGGCCAGCTGCCCATCGTGGCCGGCGCGCTGGCCGCGACCGGCAAGGTCGGCGCCGAGGTCAGCCCGGAGGAGGCCAAGCGGCACGCGCGCACCTGCGTGCTCAACGGCCTGGCCGCCATCGACGCGCTGGTCGGGCTGGACTCGATCGCCCAGGTGGTCAAGGTGGTCGGCTACGTGGCCTCCGCGGACGGCTTCACCGGCCAGCCCGCGGTGATCAACGGGGCCTCCGAGCTGCTCGGCGAGGTCTTCGGCGAGGCAGGGGTGCACGCCAGGGCCGCGGTCGGGGTGTCCGAGCTGCCGCTCGGCGCGCCGGTCGAGGTCGAACTGATCGTCGAGATCGCCTGATCCGCTGACCCGCCGCCACACCGGTGGCGGCGGGTCCCACCTCAGCTCGGCAGTGCGGCCAGCGCGTCCACCAGCGCGGACCGCTGCTCCTGGGCCAGTAGCCGGTAGGGCCGGGCGGCCATCCGGTCCGCGCGGGTGTCGATCCGCTGCTTCACCGGGTCCTCGCCGGGCAACGCGGCCGCCTGCGCCGCGCTGAGCCCCTCCGCGCCGGCCGCCGCGGTGTGCGTGTCCACCCGGTGGTAACGCAGCGCGCACAGCCCGTCGACCAGCCGGGCCGGCGCCGTGCGCGCCGAGCGGGCGCCCACCCAGGCGTCGAAGGCCGCGCCGTCGGAGGTGCCGACCGCGCCGCCCACCACCAGCTCCACCAGGGACAGCGCGAGCTCCGGCTCCGGCCACAGCTCGGCCGCGGTCCGGTCCACCACCTCCACCACCTCGCGCAGCATCGCCACGCAGCGCGGCGCGGCCAGCACCGCCCGGCCCTGCCGGCACAGCCAGCCCTGCGCGGCCAGCTCGTCCAGCACCGCCTCCAGGTCCGGCGTCCGCGGGTGCACCGCGTGCGCCACCGGCAGCAGCACCGGCCCGGCCAGCAGCAGGGTGCGCAGCTCCAGCAGCAGCTCCCCGCCGTCGGGCAGCCCGTGCTCGGCGGTCACCGCGGCCCCGCCGCCCTCGGCCGCGGCCTGGTAGATCGCGGTGAGCAGCCGGTTCAGCTGCCGGTGCACCGCCCGCGCGGTGAGCACCGCGTCGGTGGCCTCCCAGGCCCACAGCTGCGGGTCGCCCGGCTCGGCCCCGCCGCCGCGCAGCCGCAGCGCGGTGGCGAAGCAGTGCCGGGCCGCGGCCCACTCGCCCGCGTCGTAGTAGCACTGCCCGGCGTGCTGGAAGATGAAGTGGAAGTGCGTGCCCAGCTCCGGCGTGCGGCTGCCGTCGACCAGGCAGCGGTCGAACTCGGCCATCGCCTCGGCGAAGCGGCCCTGCCACTGGAACACGTGCGCCAGCCTGCTGCGCGCCAGCACCTCCGAGGCGGCCGGGCCGTGCTCCTCGGCCAGCCGCAGCGCGGTGGACAGGTGCCGCTCGGCCAGGTCGAGACGGCGCAGGATGCGCGCGGCCACCCCGATCATGGTGTGGTGCTGGCGGGCCACCGCCGGGTTGCCCGGCACCGGCTGCGCGGCGGCCCGGTCCAGCCAGGCGGTCAGCGCGGCCGGGTCGTCCGAGCGTTCCCACAGGGTTTCCGGGTCGATGTGGTAGGCGAACAGCGGACTCGCCATCGGGTCTGTCGGTTGGGCCGTCACGGTGTCAGGCGACCCACCCGGCGCGGCCGACGATGTCGTCGAGCACCCGTTGCAGGTGCAGTCCCCTGCGCACGTCGCACGGGTGCTCGGTGGCGCCGCAGTCGATCAGCGCCAGGAACTCGTCCAGCAGCGCGGTGAAGCAGTCCTGCGCGCTGAACTCGCCGCTGCCCAGCGCCCGGTGCCCGTGCTGCCCGTAGACCGCGATGTCGACCACGCTGGGCTGGATCGGCAGCCGCAGGGACAGGGTGAGCGTGCTGCTCGCGCCGCCGTCGTGGCCGAGCACCAGGTGGCACAGGTCGTCCTGGCCGCGGTGCGCGGCGATGACCTGCTCGACCGGACCGAGCGCGGCGTCCAGCAGGTCGATGGCGTGCGGGCCGATGTCCAGCACCGCGCCGTCGCTGTGCCGCCACGGCGAGGCCGAGTAGGGGCCGCCGAGCACCGCGCCGGTCAGCCAGCGCACCGAGCCGCCGGTCCAGCCGCCCAGCCGGTGCAGCTCGGCCAGCCAGTTGCGGACCTCGGGGGAGTAGCGCCTGGTGAGCAGCAGCAGCGAGGCCAGCCCGCGCCCGGTCACCTCCTCGGCCAGCCGCTGGGCCTGTTCGACGTTGCCCGCCAACGGCTTCTCCAGGATCAGGTGCTTGCCCGCCCTGGCCGCCTGGAGCGCCAGCTCGCCCTGCACCGCCGGTGGCACCGCGAACGCGACAGCGTCCACAGTGGACAGAAGTTCGTCGAAGGAGTCCGCGATCCGCGCGCCGTGCGGCTCGGCGAGCTCCTTGGCCGCCGCCCGCCGCCGGGCCCACACCGCGGCCAGCCGGGTGCCAGGGTGATCCGCGATTCCTGGCGCGTGCACGGCCCGCGCCCATGGACCCGCGCCGACCAAGCCGATCTTCAGCTGTTCGTCCACGGGCACATCCTGCCGGGTTTCACCGCGAGTCGCGGAACACCCTCACCGGAACTTCGATCCGGCCGCCCTCGGCGAACTCCAGCCGCACCGCCTCCCTGGCCCACCGCACGGTCAGCCCGACGTCGGTCCGCCAGCCCTGGGGCACCTCGACCACGTGCCCGCGCGGCACCTCGTCGCCGTCCCTGCGCCCCAGCCACATTTCGAACGACCGGCCACCGGAGACCAGGGTGCCGACCCGCTTGACCGCCAGCGCGTGGCCCTCGTAGCCCCCGGCGGCGGCCACCGCGGTCGGCGGCGACTGGAGCTGCACCGTGGTGCGCACCGGCAGCAGCAGCGCGAGCGTGACCACCACGGTCAGCACGGTGCCCAGCACCGCACCGGCCAGCACCAGGCTCAGCTTGAGCAGGCAGCCCGCGCCGCGCCACCGCGGCGGGGATGGGACGTTCGGCACACTCACAACCGACATCCTGCACCCCTACTCTGGATCACATGCCGCAGCTGCCAGAGGACATGGTCCTGCCGGAGGGATTTGTGCCGGTGCAGGCTCCCCAGCCGCCGGCCGAGCCCCGTGACTCGGCGACCGTGGCCCTGGTCAGGGACACCGAGGGCGGCCCGGAGGTGTTCCTGCTGCGCCGGGTGCTCGGCATGGCCTTCGCCGGTGGCATGACCGTCTTCCCCGGCGGCGGGGTGGACAAGCGGGACGCGGACACCTCGGTGGCCTGGGCCGGGCCGACCCCGGCCTGGTGGGCGCGCAAGTTCGGCTGTTCCGCCGAGCTGGCGCGGGCGCTGGTGTGCGCGGCGGTCCGGGAGACCTTCGAGGAGGCCGGGGTGCTGCTGGCCGGGCCGAACGCGGACAGCGTGGTCGCCGACGCCACCCCCTACGCAGACGCCCGGCAGGACCTGGTGGAGCGCAAGCTGTCGCTGGCGGAGTTCCTCACCGAGACCGGGCTGGTGCTGCGCGCCGACCTGCTGCGGCCGCTGGGCAACTGGGTCACCCCGCCGGAGGAGCCGCGCCGCTACGACACCCGGTTCTTCCTGGCCGCGCTGCCCACCGGCCAGCGCGCCGACGGCACCACCACCGAGGCCGACCACGCCGCCTGGCAGCGCCCCGAGGACGCCATCGCCGACTGGGCCGCCGGGCGCAGCGGCCTGATGCCGCCGACCTGGGTGACCCTGTCCCAGCTGGCCGAGCACCGCAGCGTGCGCGAGCTGCTGGCCGTCGAGCGCGCCATCACCAAGATCACGCCCAGGGTGGTGCGCCGCAACGGGAACCTGCACGTGGCGCTGCCCGGCGACGCCGACTACCCGGAGGCATCGTGACCCACCCGGCTTACGGCACGCTGCGCCAGGTCACCGCGAACGCGGCCGTGCTGCTCGCGCCCAACCCGAACGTGATGACCCTGGACGGCACCAACACCTGGCTGCTGCGCGCCCCCGGCACCGCCGAGTGCGTGGTGGTCGACCCCGGCCCACTCGACGAGGACCACCTGACCAAAGTGGCCGCGCACGGGCCGGTCTCGCAGGTGATCATCACCCACCACCACGGCGACCACACCGACGGCGCGGCCCGCTTCGCCGAGCTGACCGGCGCGCCCACCCACGCGGTCACCCCCGCGCACCGGCACAACGGCGGCGGCGACCTGGTGGACGGCCAGCTCATCGAGGCCGCGGGTCTGCGCCTGCGGATCTGGGCCACCCCCGGCCACACCGCCGACTCGGTCTGCGTGCTCGTCGAGGACGACGGCGCCATGCTCACCGGCGATACCGTCCTGGGCCGGGGCACCACCATCGTGGCCCACCCGGACGGCCAGCTCGGCCCGTACCTGGACACCCTGCGCCGCCTGATCACCCTGCCCGCGGGCACCAGGGCGCTGCCCGCGCACGGCCCGGAGCTACCCGACCTGGCGCAGGTCGCCAGCTACTACCTGACCCACCGCGAACAGCGCCTGGACCAGGTCCGCCAGGCCCTGGCCACCCTCGGCCAGGACGCCTCCGCCCGCGCCGTGGTCGAGCTGGTCTACGCCGATGTCGACCAGTCGCTGTGGCCGGCCGCCGAGTGGTCGGTGCTGGCCCAGCTGGCCTACCTGCGCGGTTAGTTCGGCTGCCGCAGCGGCACCACCAGGTACCGCAGCCGCACCGCCCCCGGCGGCGTCACGTGGCTGAACATGGTGCCCCTGATGCCGGGCTGGATGTCGATCCGCACCTCGTCCGCGCCGAACCAGCGCAAGGTCTCCAGCAGGTACTTCGCCTGGTAGCCGCGGCTGACCCGGTTGCCGTGCAGCCCGGCCTTGATCGTCTCCTCGGCCTCCCCGGCCTGCGGGTCGCTGCCACGCACCCGCAGTTCGCCGTCCCCGGTCTCCAGGGTCACCGCGCCCCGCGCCCCGGCATACGGCGCGACCCGGCGCACCGCCCCGGCCAGCGCGGCCCCGTCCAGGGTGAGCGAGCACTCGACGTCGCTGGGGAACAGCTTGTCCTCATCCGGCAGCACACTGGCCAGCACCGCGGTGGTAACCGTGGCCGAGTCCCAGGTCAGCGCGGCCCGGTCGGCATCGGCGTGCACCGTCACCCGCTCGGCGGTGCGCGCCTGCTTGGCCACCTCGGTGAACAGCGCGGCCGGGATCAGCACGTCCAGGTCCTCATCCACCGCGATCCAGGGCAGATCGGCCGCCGCCATCCGGTACCGGTCGGTTGCCACCGCCACCAGCCGCCCGGCCTTCGCGCGCAGCCGCACCCCGGTGAACACCGGCAGCGCGTCGTCCCGGCTGGCCGCCGAGGCCACCGGCAGCACCGCCGCGTGCAGGTCCGCCCCGCGCACACTGCCCGCCGCGGCGGGCGGCGCGGGCACGCCAGGATGGCTGTCCGCGGCCAGCAGCGGCAGCGCGAACCGGCCGCCGGGCGTGCGGATGGCCAGCCTGCTGCCCTCCACCACCAGCCGCACATCGGGCGAGTCCAGCGCGGCCAGCGTCTCGGCCAGCGGCTTCGCCGGCACCAGCACCTGCCCGTCGGTGTGCGCCACGGCCTCGGCGTGCAGCCGCACCCCGCGCTCCCGGTCGGTGCCGGCCAGCGTCACGCCGGTGGCGTCCGCGGTCAGCAACAGCCCGGCCAGCACCGGGTCGAGGGTGCGGCCGGGCAGCAGCCGGGACAGGTCGGCGGTGGCGGCGGCCAGCGCGGCGGTGGTCGCGGTCAGGTCCAGGGACATGCGCGCACGCTATGCCCCGGCACCGACACTTTTGGGCGAGCACGCAGAGTGATCAACTTATTACACTGGCCCGCATGGGGGAGGAGAGTCAGCCGGGGCGGAAGAAGCGCGAACCGGCGATCACGGTGGCCATCCTGACCACGGCGGGGGCGCTGCTGGGCACGATCATCACCACCGGCGGCGGCCTGCTGACCGGCCTGCTCAAGCCGGGTGGCGAGACGGTCAAGACGGAGACGGTCTACCTCACGCCGAGCGGGACCGCGGTGGCGAACGCGGGCGGGTCCCGCGGCCAGCAGGGCGAGCTGAGCCTGTTGGAGCTGGAACCGCTCAGCAGCGGGCCCTTCACCAAGGAACCGGCCAAGGTCTCCGGTCAGGTGGTCGGCGAGGCGCTCAGCCAGAACTACGTGCAGTCGGGCGTGCTGTACGTGCAGCACTACCAGGCGCCGGCGGACTACCGCGGCTTCCACGCGCAGCTGGCCGTCGACGACCGCAGTGACCACGAGGGCCCGGTCCTGTTCGAGCTGCTGGATGAGGCGGGCAAGCCGGTGACCGGCAAGCGGGTGGCCAAGGGCCGGACCGAGGAGATCACCGCGCCGGTCGCGCCGGGCAAGAAGTTCTCCCTGCACGTCTCCGCGCAGACCGGGGGAGCCCAGGTGGCCTGGCTCCGCCCGGTGCTGCGCAGGTGACTCAGCGGGTGACGGCGACCTCGGCCGGGACCGCGCAGTCCGCGGGCGAGACCGAGGGCAGCGCGTCCCGCACGGTGCGCCGCCGCAGCCACACGCCACCGGCCAGCAGCAGACCGGCCACGGTCGCCGCGGCGAAGGCCAGCGGCGGGCCGGAGAGCTCGATCAGCTGGCCGCTGACCGACTGACCGGCGGCCAGGCCCAGCGTCACCGAGGTGATCACCCAGCCGAAGGCCTCGGTGGAGCTGCCCGCGGGGGCGACCTCGTCCACCGCCAGGGAGTGCGCGGTGGCCTGCGGGGTGATCAGGGTGCCGACCACCAGCAGCGCGATGGCCAGCCCGGCCAGCGAGGTCTGCCAGACCAGCAGCAGGATCAGCAGCGAGAACGCGCCGAGCAGCACCGGCAGCCGCAGGTACATCGGCCGCGGCACCGGGCGCAGGCCGTAGAGCACGCCGGCGACCACCGAGCTGACCGACCACAGGCTCAGCAGCATGCCGCCCACCGAGCTGGGGTGACCGGCCGCGGTGACCGCCGCCGGGACCGCGATCTCGACGAAACCGATGGTCACGCCGAAGCCGAAGGCGGCCAGCGCCACCGTGCGCATGCCGGGGTTGAGCACGCCGAACAGGCCGGTGCCGGCCCGGGGCTCGGTGTTCTGACGCCAGGCCCGCACGGCCGGGGTGAGCGCGAAGCCGACCGCGCCGATGACCATCGAGCCCGCGCCGATCACCACGCCGGTGCCCGCCCACGGCAGCGCCATGAGCAGACCGGCGATGGCCGGGCCGAGGATGAAGAAGACCTCCATGCTGATCGCCTCGTAGGAGTAGGCGGCCTGCCGGGCCGGGCCCGGCGGCAGCAGCCTGCTCCACAGGCTCCGCGAGGAGGAGCTGACCGAGGGCTGGCTCACGCCGAGCGCGAGCGCGATCGGCATCAGCAGCCACACCGGCGCGCCCGCCTCCACCGCGGTCACGCCCATGGTGGTGAACAGGGCGAGCAGCGCGGCCGCGATGAGCAGCGGGCGGGTCGGGCCGAACCGGTCGACCAGGCGGCCCTGGACCACCGAGCCGATCGCGGCGCCGGTCAGCGCGGAGGCGGAGACCAGGCCGGCCGCGGCGAAGGAGCCGGTGGCCTGCCGGACGTAGAGCATGAGCGCCAGCCCGACCATCGCGACCGGGAGGCGCCCGAGCAGCGCGGCCAGCACCGGGAGGCGGGCTGCCGGGGTGCTCAGGGCCGCGCGGTAGGACGCGAAAGACACAGACTGGGACATGTGTACCAGTCTGTCAGCTCTGGTACGCGGGTACCAGTTATTTTCCGGTGCGGTTGGTCACGACACGCTGAGTCACGATGTTGTAACGAACGTCCGGGTTTCGGGTGAATCCACGCAACTCCGGCAGGGACTTCGCCGTCCTTGAGGGTGACAGCGCTTGAACAAAACTGCTGGAAGACGCACTGTTGGCGCTGTGCCCGTCATAACAGGGCTGCTCAGGCATCTAACAGGCACATGCTTCACAATCGAACTTGAAAAAGTTCCCTCGGTGACCGGTTCGGGGCCGGGCCAAGGGACCGCGTGGCTGGTCGGGGGATTGGCCACGCACCAAAAGGAGGCTGGCGCGCCGCGTCGGGGGCGGCGTCCAGCCTCCTCTTGTGTCTTGCGTTCTCTGAAGTGCTACCGCGCCCGGCGCGCCATCCGCTCCGGGTCCAGGATCAGCACGCTCTTGCCCTCCAGCCGCAACCAGCCACGGTGGGCGAAGTCGGCCAGCGCCTTGTTCACGGTCTCCCGTGAGGCGCCGACGAACTGCGCGATCTCCTCCTGTGTCAGGTCGTGGGTGACCCGCAACAGGCCACCCTCCTGGCTGCCGAAACGCTGCGCGAACTGCAACAACGCCTTGGCAACCCGGCCGGGCACATCGGTGAAGATCAGGTCGGCCAGCATGTTGTTCGTCCGGCGCAGCCTTCTGGCCAGCACCCGGAGCAGCTGCTCCGCGATCTCTGGCCGTTTGTTGATCCACTCGCGGAGCGCAGGCCGATCCATGGTCAGCGCACGCACCTCGGTCACCGTGGTGGCCGTGGAAGTCCTCGGTCCCGGATCGAAGATGGACATCTCGCCGAACATGTCGGAAGGCCCCATGATGGCCAGCAGGTTCTCCCTGCCGTCCGGCGACTTGCGCCCGAGCTTCACCTTTCCCGACTGCAGGATGTACAGCCGGTCGCCGGGCTCTCCTTCCGCGAAGATCACATGGCTGCGCGGGAAGTCCACAGCCTCCAAAGAACTGGCCAGCGCCTCAGCGGCAGCCTGATCCACGCCCTGGAAGATGCCCGCGCGGGCCAGGGTCTCGTCCACCTCGTCCCTCCTGTCGAGACGCGACGGTCACATGTTCTCGCCGAAGCCACTGGAGCGGGCCACGACGACGTGCCGCCGATCACTCCGAGCAGTCTAGGACGTCATCCGGCTAGGGTCGGCTACGGACACGGCGTGGCCGTCGCTGGGCCCCCCGTCCGCCGAGTCTCCGGAGCCGGAAAAGTTCCAGCGCCCGGCCGATGCCGTGCCCGTACAGGGCACGCACCTCATCCGGACGGGCCTTCTCCAGAAACTCCTCGACCTCGTCCTCTTGCACGGCAACATGCCGCAGCCGGTCTTCCACGCGCTCCATGAACAGCGCGAAGAACATCACCATCAGCGGAACGACGAGTACAAACCAGGCAGCCATGATGAGCCGATAGTGGCCCATACACCCTCCGTAAGCGTCACCGGGGTCCCCCACGGACGTAAACACCTTCGTGTGCAGTCCGTAGGCTGATGGGGTGGCAGCAGAGGTTTCCCGGCTGGCGTTGGTGCGACGAGTGCGGCGCATGGTGCGGGCGCTCGCCGAGGGGTATCCGGACGCGCACTGCGAGCTCGACTTCACCAACCCGCTGGAACTGGCCGTGGCCACCATCCTGTCCGCCCAGTGCACGGACAAGCGGGTGAACGAGGTCACGCCCGCCCTGTTCGCCAAGTACCGCACCGCGGCGGACTACGCGGGCGCGGACCGCGCGGAGCTGGAGGAGTACATCCGGCCCACCGGCTTCTTCCGCAACAAGGCCGCCTCGATCATGGGTCTGGGCGCCGCGCTGGTGGAGAAACACGCTGGTCAGGTGCCCAAGCGGCTGGTCGACCTCGTTCAGCTGCCCGGGGTGGGCCGCAAGACCGCCAACGTCATCCTGGGCAACGCCTTCGGGGTGCCCGGCATCACCGTGGACACCCACTTCGGCCGGCTGGTGCGCCGCTGGGGCTGGACCACCGAGACTGATCCGGTGAAGGTCGAGAAGATCATCGGCGAGCTGGTCCCGCGCAAGGAGTGGACCATGCTCTCGCACTGGATCATCTTCCACGGCCGCCGCGTCTGCCACGCCCGCAAACCCGCCTGCGGGGCCTGCTTCCTGGCCAAGGAGTGCCCTTCCTACGGCGAGGGCGAGCTGGACCCGGTCAAGGCCGCCGAGCTGGTCAAGGGCCCGGAGGCGCCGCACCTGCTGGCCCTGGCCGAGCGGGAGCGGGCGCCGCGCCGGAAGGCTGGTGCCGCTCGGTGATCCCCCGGGTGCGGTGGTTCGTGCTGATCGTGGTGCTGGCGGTGGCCGCGGTCATCGCGCTGTGGCCCCGAAACCCCGAGGTCCCGCCGGCAGGCGCCGAGCGGACCACGGCGGCCGAGCCCGACCTGGCCCCGCTGCGGGCCAAGGCCCAGCTCGCGCCCTGCCCACAGCCCGGACCCACCGACGGCGTGGTCGCGCAGCTCTCCGGCGTCCGGGTGCCCTGCCTGGGCCAGGAGGGCGTCACCGACCTCGGCCACGCCCTCAGCGGCAAGGCCACCCTGGTCAACGTGTGGGCCACCTGGTGCACCCCGTGCCGCGACGAACTGCCCGTGCTGGCCGAGTACGCGGCAGGCGAGGGCGCGGTGCCGGTGCTCGGGCTGCAGATGCGCAACGACGGCCGGGCCGCCGGGCTGGAGCTGCTGGCCGCGCTCAACGTCCGGCTGCCCTCGGTGGCCGACGCGGACGGGACCGCGGCCGCCGCGCTCAAGCTGCCGCCGGTGCTGCCGGCCACCTACCTGGTGCGCCCGGACGGCGAGATCCGCAGAATCACCGACCCGCTGCTGTTCACCTCGGCCGAGCAGGTGCGCAAGGCGGTCGCCGACAACCTGGGGGGCGCGTGAGTACCCACGGACCACTTGTCGACCCGGCCGAGCTGCCCGACTGGCTCGCCCCGCTGGTCAAGACCACCGCGGAGATCGACCACTCGGCGTTCACCCGGTTCAACCCCAAGGCCGGCCCGGACGTGCGCAAGGCCGCGGTGCTGATCCTGCTCGGCGAGGAACACCCCGGCGCGGGCCCCGACGTGCTGCTCATCCGCCGCGCGGACGGCCTCAACTCCCACCCCGGCCAGGTCAGCTTCCCCGGCGGCGCGGTCGACCCCACCGACGCCGATGTGGTCGAGGCGGCGCTGCGCGAGGCCCAGGAGGAGGCCGGGGTGCTGCCGGAGAGCGTGCGCCCGGTCGCGCTGCTGCCCGAGCTCTACATCACGCCCAGCGGGTTCATGGTCACCTCGGTGCTCGGGCACTGGGAGAAGCCCGGCCCGGTCGCCCCGGTGGACTTCGGCGAGACCGCCGCGGTGGCCAGGGTGCCCATCGCCTACCTGGCCGACCCGGCCAACCGGTTCCGGGTCCGGCACTCCTCCGGCTGGCTCGGCCCCGCCTTCGCCGTGCCGGGCATGCTGGTCTGGGGTTTCACCGCCGGACTGCTCGCCGGGGTCATCAAGCTGGCCGGCTGGGAGCAACCGTGGGACGAGAAGGACGTCAGAGACCTTGAGGCGTCCTGGCGGGCCGTCGAGCAGCTGGCAGGCGAGGAGAGCGCGTGAACTGGGTCGACCTCCTGGTGCTGCTGCTGGCACTCGTCGCGGCGCTGTCCGGGGCCAGGCAGGGCGTGATCATCGCCGCGCCCGCGATCCTGGGCGCGCTCGGCGGGGCGCTGCTCGGCCTGGTGCTGGCGCCGATCGTGGTCGCCCAGTTCACCAACGTCACCGTGCGGGTGGTGGTGCTGGTCGCGGTGATCGTGCTGCTCGCGGTGCTCGGCGAGACCCTGGGCGTGCTGATCGGGCGGCCACTGCGGGAGAAGATCCACCAGTCCCGGATCGTCTGGCTGGACAACACCCTGGGCGCGATCACCCAGGGCGCGGTGGTCTTCGTGGTGGCCTGGCTGCTCGCGGTGCCGCTGACCTCGGTGGCCGGCCTGCCCGGCCTGTCCTCGGCGGTCAAGGGCTCGGCCGTGCTGGGCACCGTGGACGAGGTGATGCCGCAGGCGGGCAAGGACCTCTCCGGCGAGCTGCGGCGGCTGCTCAACGTCTCCGGCTTCCCGACCATGCTCGACCCGTTCAGCACCACCCCGCGCACCGACGTCGGCCCCGCGGACGCCGCGCTGGGCAACAGCCCGGTGGCCAAGCAGGTCCAGGCCAGCGTGCTCAAGGTCAGGGCGCAGGCCTCGTCCTGCTCCAGGGCGCTGGAGGGCACCGGGTTCGTGGTCGCCCGCGGCCGGGTGATGACCAACGCGCACGTGGTCGCCGGCGCGGACACGGTGGCCGTGGAGGTCGGGCGCGGGCAGTTCGACGCCACCGTGGTGCACTACGACCCGCAGACCGACCTGGCCGTGCTGGACGTGCCCGACCTGACCGCCGCGCCGCTGCCCTTCGCCCCCGCCGACGCCAAGTCCGGCCAGGACGGCATCGTGCTCGGCTACCCGCTGGACGGCCCGTACACCGCCACCGCGGCCCGCGTGCGGGACCGCATCCAGCTGCGCGGCCCGGACATCTACGAGTCCCGCACCGTGACCAGGGACGTCTACACCGTGCGCGGCACCGTGCGCAGCGGCAACTCCGGCGGCCCGCTGGTCGACCCGCAGGGCCGGGTGCTCGGCGTGGTCTTCGGCGCGGCCGTGGACGACCAGGAGACCGGGTTCGTGCTCACCGCGGACGAGGTCGCCGACGAGGTCAAGAACGCGCCGAGCATGACCCGGCGGGTCTCCACCGGGGCCTGCGCGCGCTGATCAGGCGCTCTGCTGCTGCTCCTCCGCGCCGCCACCGCGGCGGGGGAGCAGCTGCGAGGTGTCCTTGAGCGTCTCGATGGTCCGCTTGGGGCCGCGGATGGTGCGCACCCTGCGGTAGCCGAGGAAGCCGAACAGGCCCGCGGTGACCAGCATCAGCACGAACACGATGCCGAACCCGCCCCAGCGCGGCAACCACACCGACAGCAGCTCGCCAAGGGTGAAGAACAGGAAGAACAGGCTGAAGGCGAGCACGGCCAGGGCGAGGATGAAGTACACGCTGCCCTTGACGCCCTTCTTCACCTCCGCGCCCAGCTCGGTCTTGGCGAGCTCCAGCTCGCTGCGGATCAGTGTCGACAGGTGTGTGGTCGCCTCGCGGACCAAGCCGCCGATCGACTGCTCACCTGGCGCGGACTCGAAGTCCGACAGCGGGATGGACGGGACGGGCGGCAGCCCGGCGCCGTCGGGGCTGCTGCCGCTGGCGTTGTGCTGGGCGCGGGTCACGCCCGACATGTTGCCATGCACCCGCTCAGTCCACAGTTTCCGTGTCCCGGTGTGCCTTGCTCCGGCGCACCAGCATCAGCGCGGCCAGCAGTGCGGCCGCCGCGGAGGCCACCAGCACCGCGGCCTTGGCCACCTCGGCCTCGGCCGGTGGCAGCGCCAGCTCGGCGATGAGCAGGCTCACGGTGAACCCGACCCCGCCGAGCATGGCCACCGCGGCCATGTCCCGCCAGGTCAGCTCGTCCGGCTTGCTGGCCAGCTTCAGCTTCACCGCCACGTAGGTGAAGCCGAAGATGCCCAGCAGCTTGCCCACCAGCAGACCGGCGATCACCGCCAGCGCGATCGGGTCCTGGGTGAGCATCCGCAGCGCGTCCGCACCGATCGGCACCCCGGCGGCGAACAGCGCGAACACCGGCACCGCCAGCCCGGCCGACCAGGGCTGCAACCGGTGCTCCAGCCGCAGCGCGGGCGCCTCCCGCTCGTACGGGTCGGGCCGGACCCTGGTGAGCAGGCCCAGCACCACCCCGGCGATGGTGGCGTGGATGCCGGAGGCGTGCACCGCGTACCAGGTGAGCAGGCCGATCGGCACGTACAGCCAGGAGCTGCGGATCCGCTTGTGCTGCAAGAAGGCGTACAGCGCGCAGAGCAGCAGGGCCGCGCCGAAGGCGAGCAGGTCGAACTTGGCGGTGAACCCGATCGCGATCACCGCGATGGCGCCGAGGTCGTCCACCACGGCCAGGCTGAGCAGGAAGATCCGCGCGCTGCTGGGCATGCCGGAGCCGGTCAGCGCGAGCACGCCGAGGGCGAAGGCGATGTCGGTGGCCACCGGGATCGCCCAGGCCGAGTCCGCGCCGGGCGAACCGGCCGAGACCGCCAGCGCGATCATGGCGGGCACCAGCATGCCGCCCATCGCTGCGATCACCGGCAGCAGCGCCGAGCGGAGGTCGGCCAGCTCGCCCACCACCAGTTCGCGCTTGAGCTCAAGGCCGACCACGAAGAAGAACAGCGCGAGCAGCCCGTCCTTGGCCCACTCGCCCACGGTCAGGTTCAGGTGCAGCGACTCGGGGCCGAGCTCGAAGTCGCGCAGCGCCCGGAAGGACTCGCCCCACGGCGAGTTGACCCACAGCAGGGCGATCGCGGTGGCGGCCAGCAGCACAAAACCACCGACGGTCTCGATGCGCAGGTAGCGGGCGAACTCGGCGGCGGCGGCCTTGGGGCGGGGCAGGCGAGCAAGCACGGGCGGCTCCAGAGGGGTCGACTAAGACTGTCGCCGACCAGACTTCCCGGCACACCCTGATGGAATCTTAACGCCACGACCGGGCGAAACATAGGTGCTTAGCACAACGAAGTGACCCAAAGCACCAGGACAGCGCCGGTGCGGCCTGCCTAGGGTCGGGACGTGCCACCGAAGGAGTCCGAGCGCCCGCAGCCCCTGCGGCTGATCTTCATCGGCCTGGCCGCCGGGGTGCTCGCCGGGCTGTTCGGGGTCGGCGGCGGCATGGTGATCGTGCCCGCGCTGACCGCGCTGTGCGGCCGGGACCAGCGGCAGGCCGTGGGCACCTCGGTGATGGCCATCGGCCCGCTGGCCATCTCCGGCACGGTCGGCTACCTGGCCGCGGGCGAGGTGGACGTCTTCGTCGCGGTGCCGCTGGCGCTGGGCACCATGATCGGCGCCTGGCTGGGCGCGGCGCTGCTGGACCGCTTCCCGCTGGCCCTGCTGCGCTGGCTGTACGCGGTGCTCGCGCTGGCCACCGCGATCCGCTTCCTCACCGGCCCCGGCATCGCCGCCGGCCAGGTCGAGCACGACCTGCTCGCGCTGTCCCTGCTCATCCCGATCGGCGTGCCCATCGGCGTGCTGGCCGGGCTGACCGGCATCGGCGGCAGCACCGCGATGGTGCCGGTGATGCAGCTGGGCTACGGCCTCGGCTCGGCCATGGCCAAGGGCACCTCGCTGCTGGTGGTGCTGCCCTCCTCGGTGCTGGGCGCCTGGCGCAACCTGCGCAACGGCAACGGCTCGCCGCGCGACGCCGGTTGGATCGGCGGCGCGGGCATGGCCACCGCGGTCGCCACCAGCTTCGTCTCGGTGGCACTTGATCCCAGAATGTCCGATTTGCTCTTCGGCGGGCTGTTGGTGCTGGTTTCGATTCGGACAGTTTGGCCGGATATCCGGCGGATGTGCACTCGTTCGGGCTAGCCTGCGCGGCTGACGGATTTGATGGAACGGATGGGCGGTCCGCTGCGTCGACTCCTTCGACCGGGCGAGCGAGTGACTGGGGAAGACCAAGATGAAGAGCATTGTCCGCTGGGTCGTGGTGGCGGGAATCGGGTTCATCATGCTGATCGTGGGGATCAGCGAGATGAACGCGACCGAGGTCACCTGCGGCAGCAAGGTGATGAAGCCGGGTGACACCTGCACCACCACCGCCCGCCGCAGCCGCACCACGACCACCAGGACCTACGCCGAGCAGAAGGAGTCCGACCAGACCTTCGGGCTGGTGATGACCATCATCGGCCCGATCCTGATCCTCGGCGGTGGCCTGATGACGCTGCTCGTGGTCAACAAGAACAAGCGGCTCAAGGCCGAAGCGGCCGCCGGTGGCGCCTACCCGGCGCCCGGCCAGGGCGGGTTCCCGCCGCCGGACCAGCAGGGCTACCCGCAGCCCGGCCAGCAGCCCGGCTACCCGCCGCAGGGCTACCCGCAGACCGGCCCCCAGCCGCAGCAGGGCTTCCCCCAGACCGGCCCGCAGCCGCAGCAGGGTTACCCGCAGACCGGCCAGCAGCCGCAGCCCGGGTTCCAGCAGCCCGGCTACCCGCCGCAGCAGCCGCAGTGGGGCCAGCCCCAGCCCGGTTACCAGCCGCAGCCCGGCTACCAGCCCCAGCCCGGCGGCTACCCGCCGCCCGGGCCGCAGGCGCCGCCCGCCTACCAGCAGCCGCAGCCCGGCCAGTACCCGCCCGGCTACCAGCCGCCCGCGCCGTACCAGTCCTCTTGAACAGCGCGAAGGCGCCGTTCCCCAGCCCGGGGAACGGCGCCTTCGGCGTTTCTCAGTCCTCGCTGGATGAGCCCTTCTGCAGGCCCGCGCTGATCAGGTTCATCACCGTGGAGTCCGCCAGCGTGGTGACGTCGCCGACCTGCCGGTTCTCCGCCACGTCGCGCAGCAGGCGGCGCATGATCTTGCCGGAGCGGGTCTTGGGCAGCTCCGGCACGACCATGATCTGCCGCGGCTTGGCGATCGGGCCGATCTCCTTGGCCACGTGGTTGCGCAGCGCCTGCACCGCCTCGTCGCCGCCGTCCACGGCGTCCCCGCGCAGGATCACGAAGGCCACGATGCCCTGGCCGGTGGTCGGGTCGGTCGCGCCCACCACCGCGGCCTCGGCCACGGTCGGGTGCGAGACCAGCGCCGACTCCACCTCGGTGGTGGAGATGCGGTGGCCGGAGACGTTCATGACGTCGTCCACCCGGCCGAGCAGCCAGATCGCGCCGTCGGCGTCGTACTTGGCGCCGTCACCGGCGAAGTAGAAGCCCTGGGACTCGAAGCGCGACCAGTAGGTCTCCCGGAAGCGCTGCTCGTCGCCCCAGATCCCGCGCAGCATGGCCGGCCACGGCTGGTCCAGCACCAGGTAGCCGCCGCCACCCTTGCCGACCTCGTTGCCCTGGTCGTCGACCACCTTCGCGCCGATGCCGGGCAGCGGGCCCATCGCCGAACCGGGCTTGGTGCTGGTCACCCCGGGCAGCGGGGAGATCATGATCGCGCCGGTCTCGGTCTGCCACCAGGTGTCCACGATCGGCGCCTTGTTGCCGCCCACGTGCTCCCGGTACCACATCCAGGCCTCGGGGTTGATCGGCTCGCCGACGCTGCCCAGCACGCGCAGCGAGGACAGGTCGTACTTGGCCGGGATGTCCGCGCCCCACTTCATGAAGGTGCGGATCAGCGTCGGGGCGGTGTAGTAGATCGACACCCCGTACTTCTGCACGATCTCCCAGTGGCGGCCCTCGTGCGGGGTGTTCGGCGTGCCCTCGTAGACCACCTGGGTCGCGCGGTTGGCCAGCGGCCCGTAGACGATGTAGGAGTGCCCGGTCACCCAGCCGATGTCCGCGGTGCACCAGTAGACGTCGGTGTCCGGCTTGAGGTCGAAGACGTTGCGGTGGGTGTAGGCGGCCTGGGTGAGGTAGCCACCCGAGGTGTGCAGGATGCCCTTGGGCTTACCGGTGGTGCCCGAGGTGTAGAGGATGTAGAGCGGGTGCTCGGCGTCGAAGGCCTCCGCGGTGTGCTCGGCGGACTGGCCGTCCACCAGCTCGTGCCACCACAGGTCGCGGTCCTGCGTCCAGTCGATCTCCGAACCGGTGCGGCGCACCACCAGCACGTGCTCCACGCTGGGGTTGCTGGCCACCGCCTCGTCCACGGCCGGCTTGAGCGCGGCCGGGTTGCCCCGCCGGTACTGGCCGTCGGTGGTGATCACCAGGCGGGCCGAGGCGTCCTCGATCCGGGAGCGCAGCGCCTCGGCGGAGAAGCCGCCGAAGACCACGCTGTGGGTCAGGCCGAGGCGGGCGCAGGCGAGCATGGCGAAGATCGCCTCGGGCACCATCGGCATGTAGATGGCCACCCGGTCGCCCGCCACCAGGCCGAGCGAGGCCAGCGCGTTGGCCGCCTTGCTGACCTCGTCCTTGAGGTTGGCGTAGGTGATGGTGCGGGTGTCGCCGGGCTCGCCCTCCCAGTGGATGGCGACCTGCTCGCCGTGCCCGGACTCCACGTGCCGGTCCACGCAGTTGTAGGCGACGTTGATCTTGCCGCCGGTGAACCACTGCGCGAACGGCGCGTTCGACCAGTCGAGGACCTTGGTGAACGGCGTGTGCCAGTGCAGCCGCTGGGCCTGCTCGGCCCAGAACGCCTCCCGGTCCGCCGCCGCCTGCTCGTACAGGGCGGGCGTGGCGTTGGCCTGGGCGGCGAACTCGTCGCTTGGCGGGAACGTCCTGCTTTCGGTGAGCAGGTTGTCCAAGGTGTTGCTCGATCCTGCGTCGCCGCTAGGCGGGGTCATCGCGTGCGCCCTCCCTGCATCGTCGGTGCTGGCTGCGGGGCAAACGGTAGTGTCCGCCGTCACCCGCGAGTAGCCCTCCCCCTGCAAAGGTATAGACCACTCCAGCCATGCTCACTCAAAAGAGTGGCTAGTCAGACGGTCGCGGGCGCGTCGGCGAGCCGCTTGCGCAGCGCCGCCCGCGCGTCCGGCCACTCTCCGGCGAGCATCGAGTACTGCACGGTGTCGCGCAAGGTCCCGTCCGGCCGGATCCGGTGCTGCCGGAGCAGACCCTCCCGTTGCGCGCCAAGGCGTTCGATCGCGCGCTGGGAGCGCTCGTTGCGCACGTCGGTGTGCCACACCACCCGCAGCGCGGCCAGCTGCTCGAAGGCCCGGCCCAGCAGCAGCAGCTTGGCCTCGGTGTTCAGCGCGGTGCGCTGGAAGTCCGTGCCGATCCAGGTGTGCCCGATGGCCAGCGCCCGGTGCGCGGGGGTGATCTCGTAGTAGGAGGTGACCCCGGCGACCCGGCCGGTGGGCAGCGCGATCTGCGCGTAGACCAGGCGGTCGCCGTCGGCCTGGGCGGCCAGGTGGCTCTCGATGTAGGCGGTGGTGGCGGCCAGGTCGCTGGGCCAGCGCGCGGACAGGTGCGTCCACACCGCGGGGTCGCGGCCCGCGGCGTGCAAGCCGGGCGCGTGCTCCAGGGTCAGCGGTTCCAGGCGCACGTGGTTGCCGGTCAGGGTCGGTTGGCGCCACCAGTCGATGTTGTCCACGTGATCGACGGTAGGAGCCCGCAGTGGCCTGCAAAACGGCCACCAGGAAGCGATTCTGGCAGGCCAATTCGAGTTGTCGGCTCAGCCGGGTACGCTCCGCCGTCGTGAGTCCGCTCGCCACCGATCCGTTGCGTCCACTGCTCGAACTGCCCGGCGTGGCCGAGGCGGTGGAGTCCTCGCGGTTCGCCATCGCCGAGGTGCACCGGCACCCGGCCAACCGGCGCGGCTGGCCCACCACGGCCGCCGAGGCCTCCGTGCGCGCGGCCAGGGCCTCGGCCGTGCTGGACGGCGGCAGCGCGGAGATCCCGGCCGCGGGCGAGGTGAGCGACCCGGTGCTGGCCGGTTCGCTGCGGGTGGCCGAGTCCGTCGGCCTGCTGCTGACCACCTGGCAGCGCGCCCCGCTGCAGGCGCTGGCCCGGATGCACGTGCTGGCCGCCACCGACCTGGTGCCGGGCTCCGACCCGGAGCTGCTGGGCCGCCCCACCGCCGACCCCGCGGTCACCGCCCGGCTGGACCTGCTGGCCCAGCTGGTGGCGGGCGGCAGCAAGGTGCCCGGCCCGGTGGTCGCCGCGGTGGTGCACGGCGAGCTGCTCACCCTGGTGCCCTTCGCCGAGGCCAACGGCGTGATCGCGCGCGCGGCCGCCCGGCTCACCTGCATCGCCACCGGCCTGGACATGAAGGGCCTCGGCGTGCCCGAGGTGTCCTGGATGCGGCACCAGGAGGCCTACCTGGCCGCTGCCCGCGGTTTCGCCTCCGGCGAGCCGGACGGGGTCGCGGCCTGGATCGTGCACTGCTGCCAGGCCCTGGAAGCCGGCGCCAAGGAAGCCACCTCGATCGCCGAGGCGGCCGCGGCCGACTAAGCCGCGGCCCCGGCGTTACGCGGTGGCCGCTCGCAGGCTGTCCAGCGCGTGCCGGACGTGCCCGCTGCTGGCGCGCAGCGCCTGGTTGGCCGCCGCGGTGTCCACCCCGGAGAGCAGGCACACCAGCGCGGTCTTCACCTCGCCGTCGGCGGCCAGCAGCGCCGCCGAACAGGTCTTCTCGTCCAGCCCGGTCGCCTCGCCGAGGATGACCAGCGAACGGCCGCGCAGCTTGGCGTTGGTGGCCTTCATGCTGACCATCAGGTTCGAGTAGGTCCGGCCCAGCCGCACCATCACCGCGGTGGAGAAGGCGGTCAGCACCAGCTTCTGCGCGGTGCCCGCCTTCATCCTGGTGGAGCCCGCGATGGCCTCTGGCCCGGTGTCCACGGCCAGCCGCACGTCCACGTCCACCCCGGCGATCGCCGCCGGGTTGGCCGAGACCAGCCCGGTGCGCGCGCCCAGCCGCCGGGCCGCGGCCAGTGCGGAGAGCACGAACGGGGTGCGGCCGGAGGCAGCCAGGCCGAGCACGAAGTCCTTGGGGGAGGCGTGTTCCTCGATCACCGCGGCCCCGGCCGCCACGTTGTCCTCGGCGTCCTCGACCGCCTGCCGCAGCGCGGCCACACCGCCGGCGTGGTGGGCCATGAACCAGTCCGGCGGGGTGCTGAAGGTGGGCACCAGCTCGGCCGCGTCCAGCGTGGCCAGCCTGCCCGAGGTGCCCGCGCCCACGTAGTGCACCCGGCCGCCCGAGCGCAGCGCCTCCACCGCGAAGTCCACCGCCCTGGCCAGCTCCGGCAGCACCTCCGCGACCGCGCCGGGCACGAGCTGGTCCTCGGCGTTGATCATGCGCAGCACGTCCACCGTGGGCAGCTGGTCAAGTTCGAGCGTGCGGGGGTTGCGGCGCTCCGTGGGCGAGTCCACCCGGACCGAGGGGCGCGGCGCGGGAAAGCTCATTTGCCGGTCTCCCGCTGACGGCGCCTGCCGTCCGGGCGCGGCCCGAGCCGGTGACCGCTGACCGCCTCGAAGGTGACCTCCAGGGCGGCCGTGGCCGACTCGTGGTGGCGCTGGGCCACCCCGACGAACAGGCAGTCGATCACGGTGAGCTGGGCGATCCGGCTCGCGGTCGCCCCGGAGCGGAAGGTGGTCTCCCTGGCCGCGGTGGTCAGCACGTAGTCGGCGACCTCGGCGATCGGCGAGCGCGGGAAGTTGGTCAGCGCGACCGTGGTCGCGCCCCGGCCCCGGGCCACCCGCAGCGCCTCCACGGTGTCCGCGGTGGCGCCGGAGTGCGAGATGCCCACCGCCACATCGCCCTTGGACAGCACCGCGGCCGAGGTCAGCGCTATGTGCGTGTCGCTCCAGGCGAAGCTGATCCGGCCGATCCGGTGCAGCTTCTGCTGCAGGTCCATCGCGACGAAGGCGCTGGCGCCCACGCCGTAGACGTCCACCCGGCCGGCGGCCGACATCGCCTCCACGACCTTCTCCAGCTCGACCACGTCCAGCTGGTCCGCGGTCTCCTCGACCGCGCGGGCGTCGGCGAAGGAGACCTTGCTGACCACTTGGCGCAGGTCGTCGCCCTGGCCGATGTCGCTGCCGAGGTCCCGGTCGGCGCGGGCCGCAGTGCGCGCGGTGTCCGCGGCCAGCGCTATGCGCAGGTCCGGGTAGCCGCCGACGCCGATGGCCTTGCAGAAGCGGGTGACGGTGGTCTCGCTGGTGCCCGCGGCCTCAGCGACCTCCGTGATGGAGCGGTGCGCGACCACGGCGGGATCGCCGAGCACCACCTGGGCCACTCGCTGCTCGGCCCGTGCGAGACCCGGGAACAGGGAGCGGATCCGTACCAACGGACTCGCGTCAGCGATGTCCGGGGCCGAGCCAAGGGAAGAGGCCATGTCGGAAACTTACTAACAGTTAGGCGGAGAATCAACAGGTCATCTGGTGTCTTCCTGCCGTCTCAACCCACTGTAACCCCGTTACTGCGGGATGTTGAGGAAGAACTTTCGGTAACTGAAAAAGGGCAAAATGTCACCGATGTCCTTCGATCGAACGACATCGCGGATTCATGTTCAGTCGCAGGTCAGGCCTGCTGACCGGGCCCTGGAATGTCAGATCTTCCTTAAGTCTGCCAAGATCATCGGCTTGGTGCACACAATGCCCCGCCGGACTCCGTTCGGAGTAGTCGGCCAACCGGATTAGGCCGTTCGTGACTCCGAATCGTTACGCCTCGGTGTCGCCCCCGGGACCGGGGGTTGACGTGCCCGAACCCGTTCCGACACCGGTACGTGTTGTGCCCGGTGCGGACGGGGCCGGGAGGGTGGTGAGTGCTTCACCACATCGTCATCGGCTGACCGCGGTCCAGCCCCGCGCGGAGAGCTGTTCGGGGTGCCGTTCGCCGTCCAGCAGCAGGCCCCGGTGGTCGCTGACCCGGATGCCGTCCAGGAACACGCCCCGGCCGGTGTACTGCTTGTCGCTGGCGTAGCGCCAGCGCAGGGTCACCGAGGCGGCCTCGGGCAGCGTGGCGGAAATCCGCCACCAGGCCCGGTGGCCCGAACCGGCCAGCGCGGTCACCGCCGTCTCCGGCGCGCCGGGGCCGCTCGCGGTCAGGCTCAGCGGCTGCCAGCTCGCCCCGCCGTCCACGCTGGCCTCCACGGTCAGCCGGTCGGTGGCCTCGGTGTCGACGAACGCGCTGAAGCCCAGCCGGGCCGGGCCGCGCTGGTAAAGCGCCGGGCTGCGCAGCTCGGCGGACTGCTCCTCGTTGACCGCGGCGAACCAGGCCTCCGCGCCGTGCCTGGGCTTGACCGCCAGCGACTGGGCGAAGCCCTGGGCCAGCGCGCGGCGGGCCGGGTTGTTCGAACCCCAGGCCCGCGAGGGGTGCACCCGGTTGGACAGCAGCACCGCCACCGACCGGGACACCGGGTCGATGACCAGCGAGGTGCCGGTGAACCCGGTGTGCCCCGCGGTGCGCGGGCTGGACAGGCCTTCCATGTACCAGCGCTGGTCCAGCTCGAAGCCCAGGCCGTGCGCGTTGTCCGGGAAGCCGGTGTTGTGGTTGGTCATCATCTGCCGCAGCGTGCGCTCGCGCAGGATCCGGTGCCCCCGGTAGGTCCCGCCGTTGAGGATGGCCTGGCCCAGCACCGCGAGGTCATCGGCGGTGCCGAACACCCCGGCGTGCCCGGCGATCCCGCCGAGGGACCAGGCGTTCTCGTCGTGCACCTCACCGCGCACCATGCCGCGGGCCGGCACGGTCATGAACTCCGTGGCCGCGGTGCGGTCCTTGGCCGCCGGGTTGTAGCCGGTGTCCCGCATGCCCAGCGGCCCGGTGACCCCCTTGCGCACCAGCACATCGAGGGGGTCGCCGGTGACCTTCTCCACCAGCACGCCGAGGGCGATGAGGTTCAGGTCGGAGTAGATGTAGGCCTTGCCGGGCGGCTGCTGGAGCTTCGCGGTGAGCGCGCCCAGGATCCGGCTCGGCTTGTCCGGGTGGTCCCGCCACAGCGGCAGGAACGGCGGCAGCCCCGAGGTGTGCGTGAGCAGCTGCTCGACCGTGATCGCGGCCTTGCCGTTGGCCGCGAACTCGGGCAGGTAGCCGGCCACCGTGCGGGAGAGGTCCACCCGGCCTGCCTCGACCTGCTGCATCACCACGATCGAGGTGAACAGCTTGGAGATCGAGGCCAGGTCGAAGATGGTGTCGGTGCGCATCGGCGCCTGCTGCTCGGGCGGCAGCTCGGTCCCGGCGCCGTCGGCGTAGCGCAGCGCCTGGCCGGTGGCGGTCCTGGTGACGATCCGCCCGTCGTGCGCCAGCAGCGTCACCGCGCCCGCGAACAGCGGTTTCGCCGCGCCCTGCGGCTGCGTCCAGCCCTTGATCTTCGCCAGCGCGGCGTTGATCGGCGCCGGGTCCAGCCCCGCGCGGTCCGGAGTGGACTCGCGCAGGGTGGTCCAGGCGAGCGCGAAGCCCGGGTGCGGGCGGTCGAAGCGGCCGGACACCCCGCCACTGTCGCCCACCGGCCCGGCCGAGGCCGGTAGACCCGCGGTGAGCAGCGTGAGCAGCAGCGCGGGCACGATCATCCGGCGACGCATGGATCTCCCTCAGCGGTAGAGCAGGTACTGGGCGCGGTGCTTGCGGAACTCGGCCTGCTCCTGCGCGTAGGAGCCGACGATCTCCGCGGTGCCCGCGCCGCGGTCGACCATGTCCTTGAGCCGCTCGGTGCCCCAGAGCTTGTGGATGAAGTTGTCCGGCCGCCAGCCGAACAGCCCCGGGTACAGCCGCTTGGCCTCCACGATCATGGCCACCCCGGCCCGGATCGGGTCGAAGGCGCGCGGATCGGTGATGATCAGCTGCACGCCGCCGCAGCTGACGTTGACGTGCTTGTTGAAGGTGGGCACGAAGTAGTTCTCGCGGAACGTCACGCCCTTGAGTCCCAGCGCGTTGAGCGCCTCCGCCCACTTCCAGTCGATCTTGGGCAGGCCGATGGTCTCGAACGGCCGCGTGGTGCCCCTGCCCTCGGAGAGCAGCGTGCCCTCGAACAGGCAGGTGCCCGGGTAGACCAGCGCGGTCTCCGGCGTGGGCATGTTCGGGCTCGGCGGCACCCAGGGCAGCCCGGTGCCGGCGAACAGGGTCTCCCGCCGCCAGTTCCGCACCTGCACGACGTCGAGCTGCTCGACTCGCTTGCCGGTCTCGGCGGGCAGGAAGGTGTCGTTGTACAGCCGGGCCAGCTCGCCCATGGTCATGCCGTGCCGCAGCGCGATCGGCTTGCGGCCCACCCCGGAGGCGTGCTTCGGGTCCAGCTGCGGGCCGTGCGCCTGGCCGCCGATCGGGTTGGGCCGGTCCAGCACCAGCACCGCCGCGCCGGTGAGCACGGCGGCGTGCATCGCGGTGTAGAGCATCCAGATGTAGGTGTAGAACCGCACGCCCACGTCGGTGATGTCGAAGACCACCACCTCGACGTTGGCCTTGCGGTACATCTCGGCCAGCTTCACCGCGGTCGCCCCGTAGGCGTCGTAGACCCGGACCCCGGTGCGCGGATCGTCGTACTCGCCCTCGGAGCCACCGGCCTGCGCGGTGCCGCGGAAACCGTGCTCGGGGCCGAACACGCCGACCAGGTTCACCGAACCCGAGGTCACCATGGCGTCCACCAGGTGCCCGAGCCCGTCGGAGAGCACCCCGGTCGGGTTGGTCACCACCCCGACCCTGCGCCCCTTCAGCTGGGCGAAGTCGTTGTCGGCCAACCGGTCCGCCCCGGTCCGCACCCGCCCCCGGCCGCCGCCCTCGGGCTCGGCCAGCGCGGATCCGGCGGTCAGCAGCGGTACCGACAGGGCCGAGGCGGCTAAGAAACCGCGTCTGCTCACACCGTCCATTGTGGAGTCTTCTCCCGTCACCAGCTGAGGCCGAAACCGAACGGGTACTTGGTCTGCGCCGGGTTGCCGACCACCGGCACGCTCACCGGCAGCTTGCCGCTGGGCGCGAGCTCACCGAAGAGCACCTTGGTCAGCGACTCCATCGACACCGCGGTGGTGGAGTAGGTGGTCAGCCAGGTCTTGGCGTCCTCGATGGCCACGTCGTACGGGTCCCGCACGGCCACCCCGACCACCGGCTTCCCGGTCGCGGCAAGGCGTTTGACCAGCTCCCGCTGCTGCGCGTCGGTGGTCGCCCGGTTGGTCAGCACCACGATCAGGTCCTGGCCCTCGGCGGCGGCCACCGCCTTGGCGATGGTCGCCTCGGTCGGCTTCTCCCCGGTGACCTGCACCGTCGGCGTCACCCCGCGCGCGGCCAGCCGCGGCGCGAGCGCGTTCGCCGTGCTCCAGCCGGTGACCAGCACCTTGCCCGGCTTGGCCGTCAGCGGCAGCAGGTTCGCCTCGTTGCGCACCGCGGTCACCGTGCGGTCGGTGACCCGCTGCGCGGTGGCCAGGTGCTCGGGGATGCCCACGATCGAGTCCACCTTGGACTCATCCACCAGCGGATGGGTCAGCGCGCCGCGCTTGAGCTTGAGCAGCAGCACCCGCAGCAGGCTCTCCTCGATCCGCCGCTCGCTGATCTCCCCGCTGCGCACGGCCTTGAGCACCGCGTTGATCGCCACGTCCAGGTTCTTCGGCATCAGCAGCACGTCCACGCCCGCCTTGAGCGCCATCACCGGGATCTCGGCGTCCGGGTGCTTGAGCCGCACCGCCTCCATCTGCAGCGAGTCGGTGATGATCACGCCGCGGTAGCCGAGCTTGCCGCGCAGGGTGTCGGTGAGCATCTTCTTCGACAGCGTGGCCGGCTCACCCGAGTCGTCCAGCTTCGGCGTCACGATGTGCGCGCTCATGATCGAGTCCACGCCGGCCTTGATCGCGGCCTGGAACGGTGGCGCGTCCAGCGCGGCCCACTGCTCCGGGGTGTGGTTGATCTCCGGCAGCACGTAGTGGCTGTCCTGGTTGGTGTCGCCGTGGCCGGGGAAGTGCTTCACCGTGGCCGAGACGTTCTGCCCGAGCCTGCCCTGTTGGTAGCCCTTGACCTGCGCGGTCACCTGTTGCGAGACGAGCTTCGGGTCGCTGGAGAAGCTGCGCACCCCGATCACCGGGTTGGCCGGGTTGACGTTGACGTCGGCATCCGGCGCGAAGTTCTGGTTGATGCCGACCGCGCGCAGCTCCCGGCCGGTGATCGCGGCGGCCTGCCTGGCCAGCTCGGTGTCCCTGGTCGCGCCCAGCGCCATGCTGCCGGGGAACAGCGTCGCCGGGGAGCTGAGGCGGGTGACCACACCCTGTTCCTGGTCGGTGGAGATCAGCAGCGGCAGCCGCGCCCCGCTGCTCATCGCCGCCCGCTGCAACCCGTTGGACAGCGCGGCGACCTGCTTCGGGTTGACGAAGCTGTCCGTCCAGTTGAAGTAGATGACTCCGCCCAGGTGGTACTTGCGCACCACCTCCGCGGGCGTGTCCACGCCGAACTCGGTCCGGTTCTTCGGGTGCGGCGAGTCCGCGTTCGGTCCGTAGGCATAGGTGACGAAGAGCTGCCCGACCTTCTCCTCCAGGGACATGCCGCGCATCCGCGCCGCCGCGGCCTGTTCCCCGGTGGCCTGCGCCGAGTCCGGTGCCGCGCTCGCGGGGAAGACCCCCATGACGGTGACCGCGGTCAGCGCCGACAGCGCCGCCGCGAGGGGCCGGCGTACCTGGTGCACCGTTGCCTCCCTGGTCAGATCGAGTTTGGGAAACTCTTCACAAAAAGGACTGGATTGCCTGCAAGTTACTGACGTGATCTGGACGGGTCAACGCCCGTACGGCCTCATTTGAACCCGGTCTGCGCGATGCCCTGCACGATTTGCCGCTGCATCAACAGGAAAACCACCAACACGGGTGCCATTGTCACCACACTCATCGCCAAGATCAGGTTGACCGGGATCACCTCCTCCGCGGCGAAGCGCGCCAGCGCCACCTGCAAGGTGTACGTGTGCTCGTCCTGGGCCACCACCAGCGGCCACAGGAAGTCGTTCCACCGCCACACCACCGAGAAGATCGCCACCACCGCCAGCGCCGGGCGGCACAGCGGCAGCACCACTCGCAGGAAGATCCGCAGCTCCCCGGCCCCGTCGATGCGCGCCGCCTCGATCAGCTCGTCCGGGATGGTCAGCATGTACTGCCGCAGCAGGAACACCCCGGTCGGCGTGGCCACCGCCGGGATGATCAGGCCCCACAACGAGTTCACCAGCCCCAGATCGGCCACCACCTGGTAGACCGGGATGAAGATGACCTGCAACGGCACCATGATCGTGCCCAGGATGACCAGGAACAGCGTGGTCCGGCCGCGGAAGTTGTACTTGGCCAGCGCGTAGGCCGCCATCGTGTTGACCACCAGCGTCAGCACCGTCGCCGCCACCGTGACCAGCACGCTGTTGCGCAGGTAGATGACGAAGTTGAAGCGCCCCAGCGCGTCCACGTAGTTGTCCGGCCGGAAGCTTTCCGGCAGCAGCCGCGGCGGCCGCAACGCCAGCTCGGTGCTGGTCTTGAACGAGGACAACACCGTCCACACCACCGGCGCCAGCACCACCAGCGCCAGCGCGACCAGCCCCGCGTAGGCGAACACCCGCCCCACCGCCGGCGCCGGCCGGGCGCCCACCCCGGTCCAGCGCGGCCTGCTCACACCGCCTCCCTGCGCCGGGCCAGCCCGAACTGCACCAGCGTGACCAGCAAGATCACCAGGAACAACAGCACCGACCCCGCCGAGGCCAGCCCATAGCTCACCGGCGGCTCGAACCCGCGCTGGTAGATGTACTGCACGATCAGCGTGGTCGCGCCCAGCGGACCACCGCCGGTGAGGCTGTACAGGAAGTCGAAGGACTGGAACCCGGCGATGGTGGCCAGCACCAGCACCACCAGCGTGGTCGGCCGCAACAACGGCACCGTGAGCAGCCGGAACCGCTGCCACGCCCCGGCCCCGTCCAGCGCGGCCGCCTCGTGCAGGTGCGGATCGATCGCCTGCAACCCGGCCAGCAGGATCAACGTGTAGAAGCCCAGGTGGATCCACACCCCGACACCGACCGCGGCGACCATCGCCAGCACCGGGTCGACCAGCCAGCCGCGCCCCTCCAGCAGCCAGCCCCACACCAGGCCGACCACCACCGGGGAGAGCACCATCGGCAGGAAGAAGGTGGCCCGGAAGAACCCCTTGCCGCGCAGCCGCCGGTTGAGCAGCACCGCCAGCCCCAGCGCGGCCAGCACCGAGATCAGCACGTAGGCCAGCACGAACACCACCGTGTTCTGCACCGCGGCCCAGAACTGCTCATCGGAGAGCAGCCGCCGGTAGTTCTCCAGGCCCACCGGTCGGAAGGTGCGGCCGTTGCGGCTGTCGTAGAAGCTGATGTTGACGCTGTTCAGCGCCGGGTAGATGGTGAAGACCCCGAAGATCAGCAGGTTCGGCAGCAGGAACAGGTACGGCGCGAGCCGCTGCCCCCACCCGACCCGCCGCCCGGTCACCGCCCACTGACCTCCGCATACGCTTGCTCGCTCACCAGGCGCACGGTCCGCGCCGCGTCATCCGGCGAGCTCCGCCCGGCCAGCATCTTGCCGACCTCGTCCCGCAACGCGTTCGCCGTGCGCACGAACGCCGCCGAGGAGTTCGTCGTGTACGCCTCCGCCGGCACCAGTTTCGCCTCGGCCAGGAAGACCCGCATGTCGTCCACCCGCTCCGGATAGCTGATCCCCGGGGTCACCAGGTCCTTGCGGGTGGGCAGGAACTGGGCCTTGGCCGCCAGCTCCCGCTGCCGCTGCGCCCCGTTCATCCACTCGATGAACGCCACCGCCGCCGCCGGATGCTTGGCCTGCTTGAACGAGACCATGAACTTCCCGCCGGGGAAGCCGCCGCAGCGCGCCGCGCACGGGTTCGGCGCCGCCGCCCAGCGGAACTGGCTGTTCTTGGCGAACTGGCTGACCTGCCAGTTCCCCGACAGGTACACCGGGGCGTGCTGGGCGAGGAAGATCTCGTTGGCGCCCTTGTACCTGGTGCCGGACTCCAGCCAGAAGTCCGTCGGCATCGAACCCCTGGCATGCAGCTCGGCGAACAGCTTCAACGCCTCCGCCGCCCGCTCCACCGCCAGCGCGGGACGGCCGTCCAGGTCGAAGAAGGTGGTGCCGAACTGGCTGAGCATGGTGGAAAGGCGGTGCCCCGACTTGTCCATCGCGATCGCATACGGCGTGCCGGTCGCCTTGCGCACCTTCTCCGCCGCGTCCACCAGCTCGGTCCAGGTCCACCGCTCCGGCACCGGCACCCCGGCCTTGGCGAACAGGTCCAGGTTGACGAACGGCCCGTTCAACGTCAGATCGCTGGGCGCCCCGAAGAACTCCCCGCCAGGACCGCGCACCGCACGGGTGGCATCGGGCAGGAACGCCTCGGGGAAGGTCGGATCGGCCAGGTAGGGCCGCAGATCGAGCAGGTCCGCGCGGTAGGGGTTGAGGTCCTGGGTGCGCGCCACATCGGGGGCGTTGCCGCCGGAGATCCGCGCCTGCAGCGTGCGTTCCAGATCGGCGTAGGCGACCAGTTGCAGGTTCACCCGCGCGCCGGTGGCCACCTCGAACTTCTCAATCGTTTGCCGGGTGGCGATCTCATCGGCCCCGTCGGTGAAGTACAGGTAGTCCAGCTCCACCCCGCGCAACTGGTCCGGACTCGCCGGCCGGGCGTCGGTGGGCGCGGTCGCCTCAGGCACGCCAGGCGCGCAGGCGCACAGCACGAGCAGCACCGCGAACAGGGCGCCGATCCCGCGCACCGACCGCATACCGCCTCCCCCAGTCCCGCCTGTCGTGGCGGACGCTAGAGAAGCCGCGGCGGTTGTGGCTACGCCCATCCGAGCGGTGTCCCCCGAATTCCGTTTTCCTTCGAACGCGATGGTGGCGCCCAACGGCTTCCGCCGAGGGCGCCACCAACTGCGTGAACAGTCAGGTTACCAAGCGTGCATCTCGTGTCGTACAAACCTGAGCTCGACGTCCGGCGTCCCGGTACGTAGCCCCTAGACGACAAGCCTCCCGCGGCGTGCTGCGCGTGGGTGCCCGCTGTTCACGCACGGAGCCCAGTGGGGTGGCTGGTACTTCTCTTCGTATCAGCCCTGGCCAGTTGAGGTCCGCACCTCCATGTGTAGTCCGTGAGGGCGGTCACAGCAAGGGCTCAGACGGGTGCACCGTTTCAGAGGCGGGGATGAACGGAAGGTGTCGGACACCGGCCCCGTTGCGGCCCTTCCGGCCGAGGTCAATCCCCGAGGCGGATCAGTCGCCGAACTCAGTATTGCCGGCCCGCCCACGCCGGTGCCGCCGTATCCCGTACCAGGCCGCACCCGCCGCCGCGACCACCCCGAGCCCCACCGCCGCGGCCGCCACCGTGGTGCCCGAAGGCGTCGGGATCCGGGCCCGCAACGACACCGGATCGGAGAAGGTCAACACCGGCCAGCCCCGCTGCGCGGCGAGTTTCCGCAGCGCACGGTCCGGGTTCACCACCGTCGGATGCCCCACGGCCTCCAGCAGCGGCAGATCGGTGATCGAGTCGGAGTACGCGTGACAGGCGCTCAGGTCGTACCCGTGCACCTCGGCCAGCTCCCGCACCGACACGGCCTTGTTCTCGCCGTAGCAGTAGAAGTCGACATCTCCAGAGTAGCGACCCTCGGTAACCACCATCCGGGTACCGACCGAGTGCGTGGCCCCCACCATCTTCGCGATCGGCGCCACGATCTCCGCGCCAGAAGCGGACACGACCACCACGTCATGCCCCTCCTGCTTGTGCTCCCCGATCAGCTGCGTCGCCTCGGCGTAGACCAGCGGATCGACGATGTCGTGCAAGGTCTCGTCCACGATCGACCGGACCTGCTCCACATCCCACCCGGTGCACAACGCGGTGATGTGCGCCCGCATCCGGTCCATCTGGTCCGCATCCGCCCCAGCCAGCATGAACACGAACTGCGCATACGCGCTCTTGAGCACCGCCCGCCGATTGATCAACCCCTCCTGGAAGAAGGGCCTGCTGAAGGCAAGCGTGCTGGACTTCGCGATAACCGTCTTGTCCAGGTCGAAGAACGCGGCAACCCGCTTGCCAGCAGCGCTGATGCCATTGCCACGAGGTTCGGTCACCCGACCAGCATAGGTGTCAGCCAGATAGCGATGCGGTTGCGAGCCGTGTCGCTCGAACGGACGAGAAGCATCACCCACCCACGGGGGGATACAGTAGACGCGTCCGGCTGAGCCGGATGAGTTCAGTCCGACCCCCCGGGGCTGAACTCCTGACGACCCCCGTCCCTCCCCCCTGGCGGGGGTCGTCCCATGTCCGGACCCGGTTCCGCACAGTGACCACCCAAGTCACCCCCAACTTGCCAGAACCCGGCCCCCACCGCACACTCCCGCCCCGCGCCCCGCGCCCCGCGCCCCGCGCCCCGCGCCCCGCTGCGCCGCCTGACGTCACGCCGCGCTCCTGCGCCCGCCGTGCGCCTCACCACCCGGCGCCCCCAGCCGTCTAGCCGCAGCCCGCCGTCACCACACGACGCGGCTCACCGCTCCGCGCCCCGTCACCGCCCGGCCAACCGCCCCATCACCACGCACCCGGCCTGCCCGTTTCACGTCACCGCCCCCCGCCCCCCGCCCCCCGCCGCCTGCCATCGCCCCGCCGCACGGCCCACGTCGGCTGCCTGCCGCAACGCCATCGCTCCGTGGCACATGCCGCGCCACCCACCACCCGTCCTGCGCCGCCCTCACCCGCGTCGCACTCACCTGCCCAGCCCTGCCCCCTCCCGCTTCCCTCGCCCGCCCCGCCCTGCCCTGCCTCGCCCCGCCCTGCCCTGCCCTGCCTCGCCCCGCCCTGCCCTGCCTCGCCCTGCCCTGCCCTGCCTCGCCCCGCCCTGCCCTGCCCTGCCCTGCCCTGGCTCGCCCTGCTCGGCCCCATCCCGTCGCGCCTCGCCCTGCTCGGACCCCCTCCCGCCTCGCTTCGCCCCACCCCGCCACCTCTCTCTGCCGCCCGCCCGCGCGCGAGGGGATCCCCCACTTCCAGCCTGCCCCATCCCGCGCCCCCAACCAGCCAAAACCTCCTCCAAGATCGCGACTTATCCCCAACACCCCACCTATCCACAGCCCCCACCCCACCCGCTGGATCCCGCCCCCCAAACCCCGCCACGGTGGACCCACACCCGCAACCCGCGGCACCACCCAGGGGGACACATGCCAGAAACCCGTCCGTTGGTCATGGTCAACGAGGACACCCTGCTCGACGAGGTCCTCCGCGTGGCGGCCGCCGCCGGCCGCGACGTCGAATGCGTCCCTGACCTCACCGCCGCCCGCCAGCGCTGGGCCCGCGCCCCGCTGGTCGTGCTCGACGACGACGGCCTCACCCAGTGCGCCACCGCCGGCATGCCCCGCCGCAACGGCATCTACGTCCTCTGCCGCACCGACCCGCCGCCGGACATCTGGGCCCGCGCCCTGGCCGTCGGCGCCGAACAGGTCAGCTGCCTCACCGAAGCCGAACCCTGGCTTTCCGCCGCACTGGCCCGAGCCGAGGAGGTCGAGGACGAACCGGACGGCCGGGTCATCGCCGTGCTCGGCGGTCGCGGCGGCGCAGGCGCCTCGGTGTTCGCCGCCGCCCTCGCCCTCACCGCCGCCGACCGCGGCAACCCGTCCATGCTGCTGGACTGCGACCCGCTCGGCGGCGGCCTCGAGCTCGTGCTCGGCGGCGAGAAACGTGAAGGCGTCCGCTGGTCCGGCATCACGGTGAACCGCGGCAACCTCGCCAGCACCACACTCCGTAAAGCCCTGCCCCGCTTCGGCCGCAACCAGCTCACCGTGCTCTCCTGTGACGACCAGACCGCCGAACTGGAACCACAGGCCGTCGACCAGGTGCTCGAGGCCGGTCGCCGCGGCAGCGGCACCGTCGTCTGCGATCTGCCCCGCCACTTCGACCAGGCCTCCCGCACCGTCCTGGACACTGCCGACCTGGCCGTGCTGGTCGTCCCCGCCGAGGTCCGCGCCTGCACCGCCGCCGCCCGCGTCGCCGAGCGCGCCAGGCAGCGCGGCACCCCGCTGGCCATGGTCGTTCGCGGCCCAGCGCCCACCGGCCTATCCGTCCGCGACGTCGAAGCCGCCGTCCGGCTCCCCGCCTTGGTCACCATGCGGCCCTTCAGCGGCCTGGAAGCCGCCCTGGACACCGGCGGTCTGCCCCACCGGCCCCGCGGCCCACTGGCCCGCGCCGCCCGCCGGGTCCTCGACCGCGCCGAGGACGGCCGCGACTGACATGGAAGTCGATCCGGGCCTCATCGACCGGGTGCGCACCAGGATCACCCGCCTCGGCGGTGCCCTCACCCCTGCCGCCCTCGCCGACGCCGTCCGCGCCGAGACCGGCGGTCTGGTCACCGACGCCGACCTGCTCGACACCCTCCGCCTGCTCGATCGCGAACTCATCGGCGCCGGCCCGCTGGAACCCTTGTTGCGCCTGGAGGGCACCACCGACGTGCTGGTCACCGGCCCCGGCCGGGTGTGGGTCGACCGCGGCCACGGACTGACCCGCACCGAGGTCGCGCTCCCCGACGAGGACGCCGTCCGCCGCCTGGCCCAGCGACTGGCGCTGGCCGCGGGCCGCCGACTGGACGACGCCCAGCCATTCGTCGACGGCTGGCTCCCCGGCGGCGTCCGGCTGCACGCCGCCCTGTTCCCGATCGCCGCCGGCGGCACCTGCATCTCACTCCGCGCGCTGAAACCCGCCACGCACGACCTCACCACCCTGCGCGAACTCGGCACCGTCGACGAACCCACCGAGAACCTGTTGCGCCGCATGGTCAAAGCCCGCCTGAGCTTCCTCATCACCGGCGGCACCGGCTCCGGCAAGAGCACCCTGCTCAACGCGCTGCTCGGCTGTGTTGACCGCGGCGAACGAATAGTCACCGTCGAGGAAGCCGAAGAACTGCACCCCGCCCACCCGCACGTGGTCCGCCTGGTCGCCCGCCCACCCAACATCGAGGGAGCGGGCGAGATCACCCTGCACGAGCTGGTCCGCCAGGCCCTGCGCATGCGCCCCGACCGACTGGTCCTCGGTGAGGCCCGCGGCGCCGAGGTCGCCGATCTGCTCGCGGCCATGAACACCGGCCACGAAGGTTGCGCCGGCACCCTGCATGCCAACTCACCCACCGAGGTCCCCGCCCGCTTGGAAGCCCTCGCCGCGCTCGGCGGCCTGTCCCGCCCGGCCCTGCACAGCCAGCTGAGCGCTGCCCTCCAGGTAGTCCTGCACCTGCGCCGCGACGACCAGGGCAACCGAGTCCTCGCGGCCATCGGCGTCCTGGACCGCGCCGACGACTACATCCGCATAGTGCCCGCCTGGCAACAAAACCAAGGCTGGTCGGCCGCCAAAACCCGCCTCACCACCTTGCTCCGCACCCGAGAACCGGCAACCGCATGACCCCAGCCGCCGCCCTCTGCCTAGCCCTCGCCGTCCTGCTCTGGCCCCCCAGAACCAGCCACCACCGCCTGGCCCAACTCCACCCGCCCCCACCCCGGCAACCCCGAAACCACCCCTCTCGCCCGCTCCTGCTGATCCCACCCGTCCTGGCAACCCTGGTCGCCGGAATCGGCGGCCTGCTGGCCGCAACAGCCCTCACCTGGACCCTGTACCGCCACCACACCCGCACCCGCGAGCACCGCAAGGCCCGCCACACCGACACCGCCCGAGCCGACACCCTCAACCTCCTGGTGACCCAGCTGCGCACCGGCACCCACCCGGCCCTGGCCGCCGAAGCAGTCGCCAAGGAAGCCGACCCAACCGTCATCCCCACCCTGACCACCCTGGCCACCGCAGCCCGGTTGGGCGCTCACCCCAGCCACACCGACGACCGCCTGCTCCGCGCCTGGAACACCGCCCACAACCACGGCATCCCGCTGGCCGACCTACTGGACGCCGAACGCCGCGACCTGGAACAGCGAACCCGCTTCGCCGCTCAGGTCGAGGCCCGCCTGGCAGGCGCCAGAGCAACCGCCACCATCCTCGCCACTCTGCCCGCGCTCGGAATCCTGTTGGGCGAAGCCATGAACGCCCACCCCCTGCACGTCCTCACCGCAACCCCAGCAGGCCAGTTCCTGCTCCCCATAGGCGCCCTGCTGATCTGCACCGGCCTGGAATGGAGCGCCCGCCTGACCGCCAACACCACCCACCCCACCCCGCCCCAACCCAGAAACCCACCATGCCAACCCACGCCGCAGCGGCACTCCTCCTCGCCCTCGCCCTCCTAACCCTGCCACCCCGTCCGAACCACCGAGCCCGCCTCAACCTCCCACCCACACCCCGCCAAACCCGCAAAATCCCCCTCCTACCAACACTTCTAGCCCTCGCAACCGCAACCACGGCGCTCCTCATCGGCCTCCACCCGGTCCTGAGCCTCCCCCTGTCCGCCACGGTCGCGCTGATCAGCCACGCCCTCCACAACCGCGCCAGCCAACCCCCGCCCCAAGACCCCCTGTCCCTGGCCACCGCCTGCGACCTGCTGGCCGCCTGCCTCCGCGCCGGCCTCCCCATCCCACAAGCCCTGCGCCTCTCCGCCGCCGAACTGACCGGCCCACCCGCCACCGCCCTCAACGACACAGCCGCCCTCCTCACCCTGGGCGCCACCCCCGCCCAGGCCTGGACCCCAGCCACACACCTCCCGGCCCTGTCCCGCCTTGCCCGCGCCGCCCGCCACACCGCCCGCTCCGGCGCCGCCCTCGCCGACACGGCCACCAACCTCGCCACCCAAATCCGCACCGAAACCGAACACCAAGCCGAAGCCCGGGCCCAGCGCGCCACCGTCCTCATCACCGCACCCCTGGCCCTCTGCTTCCTCCCCGCCTTCCTTTGCCTGGGCATAGCCCCCACCGTCCTAGGCCTAGCCCAAACCCTCTTTTCCCCGTAACTCCAAAGCCCCACCCACGCGACCACACCGGAACACGCCCAGCTCCCGCGACCCTTCCCACGGCACTCGAGCTCCACCAAGCAGTCCGTTGACACGTCGGTGGCCCCACACGTCACCTAGCGGGCACCCACCCGACCAGCGCCGCGCCACAGCGTTCCCGGCAGCACCAAGCCCCCACACCGATGCCCGCGTCCAACTGCACCGCGCCCCCACTCGAACTCGCACCTACTCCCTAAGCCCAACCGCAAACCTCGCACCCCACGCGCCCCAGCCCTGGCGCTCCGGCCTCTGCGCCCCGGCTCGGCCCACGTCTCTCGTCCAATCCACGCACGAACCCCACGCACCGAGTCGACGCACGGCGCTCCGCGCCCCAGAACCCAGGCCGCAGGCGCCGCGCACAAAGTCCAGGCCCCACAAGCACCCCGCCCACCGCGCGCCGGGCACCGAGCCTGATGCGCCCAGCCCATGACCGTTGGCCTGCTCGACGCACCCCGCCCTGCCCTGCCCTGGCCCGCCCCGCCCTGCCCTGGCCCGCCCCGCCCTGCCCTGGCTCGCCCGCCCGTCCCGCCCTGCTCGCTCCCCCTCCAGCCCACGCTGGCCCGGCTCGATCCACACTGACTTCGTTCGTCCCACCCTTCCCGCCCGCGCGACCGGGGGTCCCCCCGAATTCCATTCTTCCAGCCAGCGAAGACAATTCCGCCGCTCAGCGCCCCAGTGATCGCGAGTTATCCACATCGACCCCGGCTATCCACAGATCGTCCCGAGCGGTCATATGGCAGTGCCAAACGCGAGCAAAGTGGGAGCTGTCGCACCAGCGGCAACCACCCGTCCATAGTGGACAAGCCACTCGGAGGCAAGCGTGCTACCTGAGACATTCCTTCTGCCCAAGCCATTCCCGCACTTCTGCCAGGCCGACGACGGAACGGTCTCGGTTGAGTACGCGTTGATCATGACTGTCGCCGCGGTGGTCGCCGGGGCTCTGCTCTTCGTCATGAACCAAGAATGGGTGCGCGAGGCGTTCACCGACTTGGTTCGAGGATCGATGACGGTGGACAAGTGATCCGTCGGCGACTGAACGGTGATCGCGGATCGGTCACCATTGAGTCGGCTATCGCCATCGGGGCCATCTTTCTGGTGGTTGGGCTTGCCATTGCCGGTTTCCAGGCGGTCGTGACGCAGTTGCGGTGTGTGGACGCGGCGCAGGAGGCGGCACGGCTGATCGCACGCGGCGAACCGGAGCGGGCCGAGGAGGTGGTGCGGGCGATGGTGCCGAATGAGGTGCGGTTGTCCACACGGTTCGAGGGCGATGCGGTGCGGGTGGAGGTTGTGGCGCGGCCACTTGGCAAGCTGTTGCCGTTCCCGTTGCGAGGCACTGCCTTGGCGTTGCTGGAACAGCCAGCTGAGCAGACCGGTGACGAGATACCTGCGGGACGATTACCCGCTTCCGGTAGCGGTCAGGACGGCGATGCCTCACCCGCTGGGACGCTCGCCCTGGCGTATCCGGGCATCGTGAACGCAGACGCACGTGTGGTCATCTCTTCACACAGAATCGCCCTCACTTATGCGGGCACCCTCGCGCTCGCGGACCCGCGCCCACTCGCTCTCGCGGACGCGCACCCAGCCGCGAGCCAGCGCGTGCGCGCGAGCCTGCCTGCGCGCGCCCACTCGCGCGAAACAAACTCCGCCCCAACCCGCCTGACTGCCAAAACCCACCACACTCCAGCCGACAACCGCACCAGCCAACCAACGACGAACTGCTCCAGCACGTCTCCGGACACCGGCCCATCCGCTCCGCCACCGCCACCACCGACCACCGGCTGGCCGCAGTGAGTGGTCGACCACACCGCTGGCCCGCCCGCTGCGGCGACCCACGCGCCCGCCGCGGCCAACGCCCCCACAGCGATGACCAACGCCCCCACGGCGGCAACCAACACATCCGCGACGGCGGCGAACGCGCCCGCAGTGGCCAACGCCCGTGCGGCGGCGACGAATGCGCCCGCGGTGGCCAACGCCCGTGCGGCGGCGACGAACGCGCCCGTGGCGATCAGCGCACTCGTGGCGGCGACCAAGGAGTCGCGACTGTGCTCGCGGTGGCGTTGGTGGTGGTGTTGCTGGCTGCGGTTGTGGTTGTGGTTCATCTCGGGGCGGTGGCGGTTGCTCGGCGGCGGGCGGAGGCGGCGGCTGATTTGGCTGCCCTTGGTGGGGCTGGGCAGGTGGTGGCGGGGCGGGGATGTGCGGCGGCGGGGCGGGTGGCGGGGGAGATGGGGGGTCGGTTGGCGGAGTGTGCGGTGGACGGATGGGTGGTGACGGTGCGGGTGGAGGTGGAGTTGCCTGGAGTGTTGTCGATGTTCGGCGCGACGAGCGCGCGGGCGCGGGCTGGTCCGGCCGAAGTGTGAACGGCGCCGGCTGCGATGAGCGGTCATCGAGCGGCGATGAGCGGGCAATCGGCGTCACTACACGGGTTTGTGGGTCGCGGTCAACGGTGAAGTGCGGGTTCCGTCCTGCTTGTGGTCTGCGTTACTCGCCGTGCCGTACCGACCGGTGGTCGACTTCGCGGTTACGTCCACTGGGGGTGGTGCCGTTTCTTGTAGGTGAAGGCTTTGGTTGCAGTAGGAGGCGACATGGACTGGTCGGATAGTTGGCGCAGCGCATTCCGGATCGAGTTGCGGGCGGAGGCCATCGGTCTCGCGTTCCGCGGCTGGCCGGTGCTGCCCGGCACCTATCCGGCGGGCTCGCAGTGGGCGGGCCGCGATGGTGTGCAGGCTGAGGGACCGGTGCCGGTGCACCGCGACTGGCAGGAGCGGATCGGCACCAAGGCCGATCAGGTCGCCTCGTGGTGGACCGGGCGTCCCTACTCGCTGCTGCTGGCCACGGGTGTCGTGCTGGACGCCATCGAGGTCGACGCGGAGCTGGGTCGCCGGGCGGCCACGGCGCTGCGGGTGGCCGGTGGGCCGGTGCCGATCGCGGCCACGCCGACCGGGAAGTGGCTGTTCCTGACCGCCGCCGGTGAGCCGCTGCGGGACGCGCTGGCCGAGCGGTCCGACATCGCGCTGCTGGGCAAGGGCAGCTGGATTCCGCTGCCGCCCTCGCCGTTCCAGCACGGCGTGGTGCACTGGCGGGTCAAGCCGCAGATCTGCAACTGGAACCTGCCCGAGTCCCACGTGGTGCAGGACGCCATCACCGAAGCCCTTCGTGACGACATGCTTGCCGGGGTCGCCGAGCTGGTCAGCTCGGAACGGTCCCACTGATTGGGGTGGCCGACCCGACGTCGTGGGGCAGCACTCCCAGTACGGCGTCCAGCACGGCCACCGCGCCCGCCTTGTCCAGCGGTTCATTACCGTTGCCGCACTTCGGCGACTGGACACAGGATGGGCAACCAGCCGGGCACTCGCAGGCAGCGATTGCCTCCCGCGTAGCGATCAACCACGGGACCACCGCGGCGAAGCCGCGATCGGCGAAACCGGCTCCTCCGGGATGCCCATCGTGCACGAACACCGTCGCCTCCCCGGTGTCCGCGTGCAGAGCGGTGGACACGCCGCCGATGTCCCAACGGTCACAGGTCGCGAACAGCGGTAGCAGGCCGATCGCAGCGTGCTCGGCTGCATGCAGCGCACCGGGGATGCGCGCCGGATCGAGACCGGCGCCCCCCGGTGCGCTGCTCCGAAGCAGCTCATCGGAGACCGTGTACCAGACCGCCCTGGTGGGCAGGGACTGCGCGGGCAGGTCAAGGGGCACCCGGTCGATCACCTCGCCGGAAGGGCGGCGGCGCAGGTAGCCGACGACCTGGGCGGTGACCTCCACCTCGCCGAGGCACACCCGCACGCCGCTCGCCGCGGAAGAGGAAGAAGACGCGGCCGGCAGGACGGGCGGGGAGGACGCGGGGGCGGAGGACGCGGGAGCAGGGGACGCAGCGGCGGAAGACGCGGGAGCAGGGGACGCAGCGGCGGAGGACGCGGGTGCGCCTGCGGGGCCTGGGAAATCGCGCTGCTCCAAGGTGCGCACGACCCTGATGTCGACCGTGGTGCTCGCCATCGTCGTCCACTCCGGGGACTCGGCGTGCACCAGCGCCAGGTGGTTGTCCAGGTCCAGCTCGTCGACCACGTAGGACTGGCCCTGGTGCAGGTACAGGGCGCCGGGGTGGACGACCGCGCAGGCGGAGTCCGGGTCGACGGTGCCGAGCAGGCGGCCGGAGTCGGCCTCCACCACCGAGATCTTGTCGCCGCCGGAGCCGCGGATGTCCACCTCGCTGTGCGGTGGGCGGACGTCGGCGTAGTACCAACCGGCTGGGCGGCGGCGGAGGTGGCCGTCGGCGACCAGGGAGTCGATCACCTGGCGGGCGGTCTCGCCGCCGAAGGCGGGCAGGCAGTCCTCGGTGAGGGGTTGTTCGGCGGCGGCGCAGACCAGTTGCGGGGCAAGGACGTACGGGTTCGCCGGGTCCAGGACCGTGGCCTCCACCGGGCGGGAGAGCATCGCTTCGGGGTGGTGCACCAGGTAGGTGTCCAGCGGGTCGTCGTTAGCGACGAAGACCACCAGCGCGCCCTGGCCGTCGCGGCCCGCTCGGCCAGCCTGCTGCCAGAACGAGGCCAGCGTGCCGGGGTAGCCCGCGATCAGCACCGCGTCCAGGCCGGCGATGTCCACGCCCAGTTCCAGGGCGTTGGTGGTGGCGACCGCGAGCAGGTCGCCGGTGCTCAGCGCGGTTTCCAGGGCCCGGCGTTCCTCCGGGAGGTAACCGCCGCGGTAGGCGGCGACCCTGGCCGCGGAGTCCAGGTCGATGTCGGCGAGGTGGCGGCGGGCGGCCATCGCGGTCAGCTCGGCGCCCCGGCGGGAGCGCACGAACGCCAGCGTGCGGGCGCCGGCCAGGACCAGGTCGGCCATGATCCGGGCCGACTCGGCGCCCGCGGAGCGGCGGACCGGGGCGCCGTTCTCCCCGGCGAGCTCGGGCAGCAGCGGGGGCTCCCACAGCGCGATCGTGCGCGGGCCGGCCGGGGAGGCGTCCTCGGTGACGCCGGCGCAGGGCAGGCCGGTGAGCCGGCCCGCCGAGGCGGCCGGGTCGGAGACCGTGGCCGAGGCCAGCACGAAGGTCGGGTTCGCGCCGTAGCGGGCCGCGATCCGGCGCAGGCGGCGCAGCAGCAGCGCCACGTGCGAGCCGAACAGGCCGCGGTAACTGTGGCACTCGTCGATCACCACGAAGGACAGCCTGCGGAAGAACGCGCGCCAGCGCTGGTGCCCCGGCAGGATGCCGCGGTGGATCATGTCCGGGTTGGTGAAGATCCACCTGGCGTGCGCGCGGACCCAGTCCCGCTCGACCAGCGGGGTGTCCCCGTCGAAGGAGGCCGGGCGCACCCCCGGCAGGTCCAGCTCCTTCACCGCACGTAACTGGTCCGCGCCCAGCGCCTTGGTCGGGGACAGGTACAGCGCGGTCGCTTTCGGGTCCGCGAGCAACCGGGACAGCACCGGCAGCTGGTAGGCCAGCGACTTGCCGGAGGCGGTGCCAGTGGCGATCACCACATGCCTGCCCGACCACGCCAGCTCCGCCGCCTCCGCCTGGTGCGACCACGGCCGCGGCACCCCGCAGTCGGTCAGCTTCTCGATCAACGGCCGGGCCGCCCAGTCCGGCCAGTCCGTATGCGCGGCAACGCGTTCCGGCAGTTCGGCCACATGGGTCAACGGCGAGGACTCCATCGGGAGGCCACCGGCCACCCGGTCCAGCAGTCCGCCGCCGCGACCGTGCCGCCGCCCGGTCTCCGCCGCCCGCTCCGTTCCCGCGCCCACCACAGCAGCCTGACACAGCACACCGTCGGTTCGCGCCGATCCCCGAACGGACCAAGATCCACAGCTCAGGCCACTTGAACGGTCTAGCGACACCCCCGCCAAGTGACTCTAGGTATTTGACAAGGGACGCCCCGCAAGGCCCTGTGACCTTGCCAATAGACTCCGCCTCCGTCGCACCGCCGCGATGGTGGCGCGCGTGACTCACCACGCGTCAGAGCGGACGCACATGCCCGGCTCCTGGCGCAACGGACCACGGAGAAGCAGGAGGACGGATGTCCCCCCACAGCCTCGCCCAGGGCAACTGGGCGGCGGAGCTGGTGCTCACCGGGGGCGAACGCGGCATTGTCGCGATCGTCGCGGTAGTCGCCCTCGCCGCCCTAGTCATTGGGTACGTCCTGCTCCGCGAGGTCTTGGCCGCAGGCCAGGGCACCGTGAAGATGCAGGAGATCGCCAAAGCGGTGCAGGAAGGAGCAGCGGCCTACCTGAACCGGCAGTTCAGGACCCTCGGCATCTTTGTCGTCTTGGTGTTCTTGCTGCTGTTCGCGCTGCCCGCGGAGGACTGGACCGAGCGGTTCGGCCGCTCGTTGTTCTTCATCATCGGCGCGGTGTTCTCCGCGGCGATCGGCTACCTCGGCATGTGGTTGTCGACCCGCGCGAACGTCCGGGTCGCGGCCGCGGCCAACGAGGGCGCCGGTGGCCGGGAGAAGGCCACCAGGATCGCCTTCCGCACCGGCGGTGTGGTCGGCATGATCACCGTCGGCCTCGGCCTGTTCGGGGCCGCGCTGGTCGTGCTGGTGTACGTGGGCCAGGCCCCGAAGGTGTTGGAGGGCTTCGGGTTCGGCGCCGCGCTGCTGGCCATGTTCATGCGTGTCGGCGGCGGCATCTTCACCAAGGCCGCCGACGTCGGCGCCGACCTGGTCGGCAAGGTCGAGCAGAACATCCCCGAGGACGACCCGCGCAACGCCGCCACCATCGCGGACAACGTGGGCGACAACGTCGGTGACTGCGCCGGTATGGCCGCCGACCTGTTCGAGTCCTACGCGGTGACCCTGGTCGCCGCGCTGATCCTGGGCACCGCCGCCTTCGGCTCGCAGGGTCTGCTGTTCCCGCTGATCGTGCCCGCCATCGGCGTGCTCACCGCGGTGCTCGGCGTCTACATCACCAAGGCCAGGGCGGGGGAGAGCGGGCTGACCGCGATCAACCGGTCCTTCTACATCTCCGCGATCATCTCCGCGGTGCTGTGCACGATCGCGGCCTTCGCGTTCCTGCCGAGCAGCTTCACCGGCCTCACCGGCGTCTCCGAGGAGATCGCGGCCACCGCGGGCAACCCGGCCATGGTCGCGGCCATCGCGGTGATCATCGGCATCGTGCTCGCCGGCATCATCCTGTGGCTGACCGGCTACTTCACCGGCACCGAGTACCGCCCGGTCAAGGACGTCGGCAAGACCTCGCTCACCGGCGCGGCCACCGTGATCCTGGCCGGCATCTCGGTCGGTTTCGAGTCCGCGGTCTACACCGCCATCGTCATCGGCGGCGCGGTCTACGGCGCGTTCCTGCTCTCCGGCTCGGTCACGGTGGCGCTGTTCGCCATCGCGCTGGCCGGGTGTGGTCTGCTGACCACCGTCGGCGTCATCGTCGCGATGGACACCTTCGGCCCGGTCTCGGACAACGCCCAGGGCATCGCCGAGATGTCCGGCGACGTGCACGGCGAGGGCGCGCAGATCCTGACCGAGCTGGACGCGGTCGGCAACACCACCAAGGCGATCACCAAGGGCATCGCCATCGCGACCGCGGTGCTCGCCGCGACCGCGCTGTTCGGCTCCTACACCGACGCGATCAAGCAGGCGCTGCTCGGCGCCGGGCAGGCATTCGAGAACGCGGACTTCGTCGTCTTCGGCCCCGGCATCCTGGTCGGCCTGATCATCGGCGCGGCCGTGGTGTTCATGTTCTCCGGCCTGGCCGTCAACGCGGTCACCAGGGCCGCGGGCGCGATCGTGTTCGAGGTGCGCCGCCAGTTCCGGGAGAACCCCGGGATCATGGACGGCACCACCAAGCCGGAGTACGGCAAGGTCGTGGACATCTGCACCAAGGACTCGCTGCGTGAGCTGGCCACCCCCGGCCTGCTCGCGGTGCTGGCCCCGATCGCGGTCGGCTTCGGCCTCGGCGTGGGCCCGCTGGCCGGTTACCTGGCGGGCGCGATCGCCTCCGGCACGCTGATGGCGGTGTTCCTGGCCAACTCCGGTGGCGCGTGGGACAACGCGAAGAAGCTGGTCGAGGACGGCCACCACGGTGGCAAGGGCTCCGACGCGCACGCCGCGACGGTCATCGGCGACACCGTCGGCGACCCGTTCAAGGACACCGCGGGCCCGGCGATCAACCCGCTGATCAAGGTGATGAACCTGGTCGCGGTGCTCATCGCCCCGGCGATCATCACCCTGTCCGTCGGCGCGGACGCCTCCCCGGCCATCCGGGCGGCCATCGCGATCTTCGCGGTGCTCGTCATCGTGGCCGCGGTGATCGTGTCCAAGCGGCGCGGCACCGCCATCGCCGAGGACAGCCCGGCCGACGGTGAGAAGGTCGCCAACGGCGCTGCCTGACCAACGCGGTCTGAACGACAGCTAGAGAGATGCGGCCCGTCCCCGGTATCGGGGGCGGGCCGCACTTCGTCCTCACCTCGGGTCGCCTAACGTCGGCTGGCGACCCCAGCGAAGAAGGAGTGCACATGGCCCGCCGTACCCCCGCCGGCGTCCTGGCCGCGGCTGCCGGTCTCACCCTCGTCCTGGCCGCCTGTGGCTCCGGCGCCGACACGCCGGGTGTCCAGGGTGCCGACACGCCGTCCAGCGGCTCCAGTGCCACCTCAGCCCCGCAGAACAGCCCCAGCAGCAGCCCCGGTGCCGACTCCGGCGCGCCCGCACCCGGCGGCGGTGGGTCCGGCAGTGCCGCCGCCGACCCGGTGCGGTGGAACGACGCGCTCTGCAAGGGCCTGGGCGGCTCCATGCGGGCCATGCTCACCGCGCTCAAGAGCAGCGCGCCGGACCAGCAGCCGGAGGCCCGCAAACAGGCCACCGTCGGCTACCTCGACGCCACCGAGACCGCCCTCGGCACCGCCAGGACCGACTTGGAACGCCTCGGCCACCCGGCCGCGCTGCGCCAGGACACGCACGCCGAGGTGGTCGGCTACCTGGGCAAGGCGGTGGAGGTGGTGAAGCAGAAGAAGCCGGAGATCGCGGCGCTGGACGTCAAGGACCCGCGGTTCGAGGAGAAGCTCCAGCCCTTCGCCGCCGAGGAGTTGGACCCGGCCCGGCTGCTGGCCAAGTTCGAGGAGGTCCGCACCGCGCCCGGCATGGAGGAGGCCTACCGCAAGGCCCCCGAGTGCCAGCGCATGGTCAAGGACACCGAGGGCGCCTTCGGTGGCTGAGGCGGCGGAGCGGTTCGAGACCAAGAGCCTGGCCCTGCTGCCCGGTCAGCGCGTCCGCGCCGTGGTCGGGGCGCACTTCGTGTAGGGCCTCGGCGACTTCTGCGGGCGGAAGGCCGTCCTGAGCGCGGGCGGCGACGGCCTCGTTCTGGACGTCCGCAGCAACGGCGGGCCGGGCAGCCACACGGTCCTCGCGCACCGGAGCTGCCTGGCCGAGCGGATCCGCCCGGAGAACGAGGGCGAGCGGGCCAGAGCGCTGACGGCCGGGCTGCCCCACCCTGACGCCAACTCGAAGTTCACACCATCGAGTGAAGTTGGGCGTCGCTCCAGTCGAACATGTGTTCTACGCTGCACCCGTGGGACAGCTGTCCTTCTACTCCGCGGAGGCCAGGCAACCCAGGGTTGCCGACCTGGCCGGGCTGCTGTGCGGGCCGGGGCAGGCGGTCGGCTTCGGGCGCGGCGCCGCGGCCAAGGTGACCGTGGAGCTGGCCGAGTCCTGGCGGGCGCACGCGGTGGTGCTGGCCTGCGCCGAGCGCGGGGTGCAGGCCGAGGTCGGCGCCACCGAGGACGGGCGCAGGCAGCTGCGCACCGCCTTCCGCCGCGACCTCGCGCCGCTGGCCACCGCCTGGCTGCGCGGCGCGGCGAAGGCCGTGCCCGAGGACCTGGAGCTGGACGGCCCGGCGCTGCGGATCTGGGCGCTGACCGCTGGCCAGCCGGAGACCAGCGGCTACTCACTCGGCCTCGACCCGCTCGCCCCGCACACGTATCCGCAGCTCACCGCGGCCCTGCTGCGGCTGGGCCTGGCCGGCAGCCTGCTCGGCGCCAAAGCCGGCGGGCCCGCGCTGCGCTTCACCGGGCGACGGCGGCTGGCCCGCCTCGCCGAACTGGTCGGCCCTGCCCCGGTGGCGGCCGAGCACAGCTACTGGCCGGCCGCCTGAGTGCCGGCCAGCGCGAAGGCGAAGGGGCCGTTCCGGGCACTCCCACCGTGCGGAACGGCCCCTTCGCCGCGATACCTCAGACGCGGCTCAGCGGCGCGGCTTGGGCAGCGTGCAGCCCGCCTTATTCGGGTCGATGTTGTTGCCCGCGGTGACACAGGCGTTGACCTGGAAGGTCTGCTGCCCGTAGTTGATGCCGCGGCGCACCGTCACGTTGCCGGCCGCGTCCACCTCGCACGGGTTGTTCTGGGTGCACCGGCCGCCGTTCTCGTTGCCGGTGTTGTTCACCCCGACCACGCTGCCGTCCGCGGTGTCGATGATCGGCGAGCCCGAGGTGCCGCCGATGGTCTTGCACTCAGGCGTGTAGCGAATGGAGTCCTTCCAGGTCCAGTTCGCCTCCTTCACCTGGTGCACGAAGGCGTCGATCTTGCAGGAGTAGATCCGCTTCCAGTAGCCGGAGACCACCCTGATGTCCGCGCCCTGCTTCGGGTGCGCGGTGTTGAGGGTCAGCGCCTTGGTCCGGTACCGGCTCTCGATGTCGGCGTAGCTCTCCTTGAGCTGGTAGAGCGCCAGGTCGGTGTCGGTCATGGTCGCGTAGGCCAGCTTGGTCGCGGTCAGCGTGCCCAGGTTCTGCGCCGAGGGGTTCAGCAGGGTGAAGGTGCGCTGCGAGGGCTGGTTCACGATCACCTCGCCCGCGGCCATGAACTTCACGCAGTGCCCGTTGGTCAGCACCAGCGCCTTGTCCGTGTTCGCCACCCCGGCGGGCCGGACAAGTGAGCCGGAACAATTGTTCAACGCCACGATCGCGGTGTAGTCCACCGCGTTCGCCGAGGCCGCCGCCGGCCCGGCGGTGAGGGTTCCCATGATCGTCAACGCGGTCCCCGTGGCCGCGAGAAAACCGACAAAACGCCTGGTCATCCGGGTTCTCCTTCGAGCAGGGCGAAGCGGACTGTGCCGTTCGAGCACATCCTGTCGGACCGGCGGCCGCCACCCCCGGAAGTCGGCGGCGAAACACTGGAAGTGAACGGTCTTACCGGCTGTTGAACGGGGTGGCCGGAGCGCCCTGTGACCACATCGGCGTGGGAGACCGCTCGTGACGGCTGTCATGATGGGTCATTGCACGGGGGATGAAGCGGCAAGCTGGGGGGCCCGGCCGGGTGGACGGGCAGATCGGTCAGACAAGGAAGCAGGCGCGCGTGGCACGGTCGAAGAGCAGCGAAAACGGGGCGGGCGGTGGCTCCGGCAACCGACGACTGGTGATCGTCGAGTCGCCCGCGAAGGCCCGTAAGATCGCCTCCTACCTTGGGCGCAACTTCGTCGTGGAGTCCTCCAAGGGGCACATCCGCGACCTGCCCAAGGGCGCCTCGGACGTGCCTGCCAAGTACAAGGGCGAGGCATGGGCCCGCCTCGGCGTGAACGTGGACAACGGCTTCGAACCGCTCTACGTGGTCTCGGTGGACAAGAAGACCACGGTCAGCGAGCTGAAGGAGGCGCTCAAGAGCGTCGACGAGCTCTACCTGGCCACAGACGGTGACCGCGAGGGCGAGGCCATCGCCTGGCACCTGCTGGAGACGCTCAAGCCCAAGGTGCCGGTGCGCCGGATGGTCTTCCACGAGATCACCGAGTCCGCCATCCAGGCCGCCGCGGCCAACCCGCGTGACCTCGACCACGACCTGGTCGACGCCCAGGAGACCCGCCGCATCCTGGACCGGCTCTACGGCTACGAGGTCAGCCCCGTGCTGTGGAAGAAGGTCATGCCGAAGCTCTCGGCGGGCCGGGTGCAGTCGGTGGCCACCCGCATCGTGGTCGAGCGCGAACGCGAGCGGATGCGCTTCACCCCCGCCGGGTACTGGGACATCTCCGCAGTGCTGGACGCGGGCGCGCAGGCCGAGCCGCGCACCTTCGGCGCCCGGCTGCTCACCGTGGACGGCGCCCGGCTGGCCACCGGCCGCGACTTCGGCCCCGACGGCCGCCTCAAGCAGGGCTCCGAGGTCAGGGTGCTGGTCGAGTCCGAGGCCCGCGCGCTGGCCGGCGCGCTGGCCGGGGTGGACTACGCGGTCACCTCGGTGGAGGAGAAGCCCTACACCCGCAAGCCCTACGCGCCGTTCATGACCTCCACCCTGCAGCAGGAGGCGGGGCGCAAGCTGCGGTTCTCGGCCGAGCGGACCATGCGCACCGCGCAGCGGCTGTACGAGAACGGCTACATCACCTACATGCGTACCGACTCCACCACGCTGTCGGAGACCGCGATCGACGCGGCGCGCAGGCAGGCCACCCACCTCTACGGCGCGGAGTTCGTCAGCAAGACCCCGCGCCAGTACACCCGCAAGGTCAAGAACGCCCAGGAGGCGCACGAGGCGATCCGGCCGGCCGGTGAGTCCTTCCAGACCCCCGGCCAGGTCGCCAACGAGCTGGAGTCCGACGAGTTCCGGCTCTACGAGCTGATCTGGCAGCGCACCATCGCCTCCCAGATGTCCGACGCCCGCGGCACCACCATGAGCGTGCGCATCACCGGCACCGCGACCAGCGGCGAGGAGTGCGTCTTCAGCGCCTCCGGCCGCACCATCACCTTCGCCGGGTTCCTCAAGGCCTACGTGGAGGCGGTGGACTCCGAGGCCGGTGGCGAGTCCGACGACGCCGAGCGCAGGCTGCCGAACCTGGTCAAGGACCAGCCGATCCAGGCCAACGAGCTGTCCCCGGACGGCCACACCACCAGCCCGCCGCCGCGCTACAGCGAGGCCAGCCTGATCAAGGCGATGGAGGAGCTGGGCATCGGCCGCCCGTCCACCTACTCGCCCACCATCAGCACCATCCAGAACCGCGGCTACGTGTGGAAGAAGGGCTCCGCGCTGGTGCCCTCCTGGGTCGCCTTCGCCGTGGTCGGCCTGCTGGAACAGCACTTCGGACGGCTGGTCGACTACGACTTCACCGCCGCGCTGGAGGACGAGCTCGACGGCATCGCGGGCGGCCGCCAGGAGCGCACCGCCTGGCTGTCCGGGTTCTACTTCGGCGGCGAGATCGGGCCGGAGGGCTCGATCGGCCGCGCGGGCGGGCTGAAGAAGCTGGTCGGCTCCAGCGTCGAGCACATCGACGCCCGCGAGGTGAACTCGATCCCGTTGTTCTCCGACGAGGCCGGGCGCACCGTGGTGGTCAGGGTCGGCCGTTACGGCCCCTACCTGGAGCGGCCGGAGCTGGACGAGAGCGGCAACCCCACCGGTGAGTCGCAGCGGGCCAACCTGCCCGACGAGCTGCCGCCGGACGAGCTGACCGCGGAGATCGCCGAGACCCTGTTCTCCACCCCGATGGAGGGCCGCACCCTCGGCACCGACCCGGTCTCCGGGCACGAGATCGTGGCCAAGGACGGCCGCTACGGCGCCTACGTCACCGAGGTCCTGCCCGAGGGCAGCAAGAACAAGCCGCGCACCGGCTCGCTGTTCAAGGACATGGACCTGGCCACGGTCACCCTGGAGGACGCGCTGCGGCTGCTGTCCCTGCCCAGGGTGGTCGGCACCGACCCGAACACCGGCGAGGAGATCACCGCGCAGAACGGCCGCTACGGTCCGTACCTCAAGCGCGGCACCGACTCCCGCTCCCTGGTCACCGAGGAGCAGCTGTTCACGGTGACCCTGGAGGAGGCGCTGGCGATCTACGCCGAGCCGAAGAAGCGCGGCCGCCAGGCCGCCGCGTCCGCGCCGCCGCTGAAGGAGCTGGGCAACGACCCGGTCTCCGGCAAGCCGATGGTGGTCAAGGACGGCCGGTTCGGCCCGTACGTCACCGACGGGGAGTACAACGCCTCGCTGCGCAAGAGCGACAGCGTGGAGACCCTCACCGACGAGCGCGCGGCCGAGCTGCTGGCGGAGAAGCGGGCCAAGGGCCCGGCGCCGAAGAAGAAGGCCGCGCCGAAGAAGGCCGCCGCGAAGAAGACCACCACCGCGGCCAAGAAGACCACGACGGCCAAGACCACCGCGGCCAAGACCACCACCGCGAAGTCCGCCACCACCAAGGCCGCGGCCAAGCCCGCGGCGAGCAAGTCGAAGGCGGCCAGCAAGTCCTGATTCACCCGGCCACCTCCCGGAACCGGCGTTAACCTGGTTCCAGGAGGTGGCTCCCGTGGCCAAGGACGCGCTCTCCGGTGGTGACGGCACGCAGTCCCCGTCGCCCCTGCCGCCGATGTCCGACCCGCTGCTCCCACCCCGCAACCCGGCGGGGGAGGAGCCGACGACCACCAGGGCCGAGGTGCCGTCGGCACCCGGCGACCCGGAACAGCTGCGCGCCGCGATCGAGGCCGCGCTCAGCGCCGACGGGGCCACCCGGCCGCCCGGCTACGCCCAGGCCACCCCGTTCCACCAGCAGGTCGATCCGCTGCCGCGCCGCCGGTTCGTGCCCAAGGCCCGGATCCCGCGCCCCCGCCTGCCGGACATGCGCCGGGCCATGCCCGCCGGTGGCATCACCCCGGCCACCCTCGTCTTCCTCGCGCTGATCCTGCTCACGCTGGTGCTGGTGTACGCGTTCCTGTCCAGCTTCATCAGCTGGTTCTCCGGCCTCTTCAGTTAGCTCCCGGCTACCCTGGGCCCCGTTCGGGGACGTGAACGCCAGCGCGAGCGAGGTGAGCAGGATCCGGCAGGAACCAGCCGAGTCTTCGGCCTCGACCGTGCACCGGGTGCGCAGCGTGCTGGCCATCGGCCCGTTCCGCAGGCTCTGGGCGGTCAACTCGCTGTGCAGCGTCGGCGACTGGCTCGCGTTGCTGGCCACCACCGCGCTTGCCACCAACCTGACCACCGGCTACCAGGCGCAGAGCTTCGCCTTCGGCGGCGTGGTGGCGATCAAGCTGCTGCCCGCGCTGCTGCTGGCCCCGCTGGCCGGGGCGCTGGCCGACAAGTTCGACCGGCGCAGGCTGATGGTGGTCTGCGACGTGCTGCGCTGCCTGGTGCTGCTGAGCATCCCGCTGGCCGGCTCGCTGTGGTGGCTGTTCGTGGCCACCTTCCTGCTGGAGCTGTGCACGCTGTTCTGGGTGCCGGCCAAGGACGCCTCGATCCCCAACCTGCTGCGTCGGCCGGACCAGGTGGAGACGGCCAACCAGCTGTCCATGGTGATGACCTACGGCGTGTCCGTGGTGACCGCCTCCGGCCTGTTCACCGCGCTGACCGTGCTCGGCCCGACCCTGTTCCTGCCGCTGACCCCCACCCAGATCGTCTACTTCGCGCTGGTGCTCAACGGGCTGATCTACCTCTCCACCGCGATCACCGTGGCCACCCGCATCCCGGAGATCTCCGGCCGCGCCGGCTCCGGCGCGGAGCAGGCGCGCGGGGCCAGCGTGCTCGCACTGGTCAGGGACGGCCTGCGGTTCGTCGGCACCACCCCGCTGATTCGCGGCCTGGTGATCGGCATCGCCGGCGCCTTCACCGCCGGTGGCGCGGTGATCGCCTGCGCCAAGCTGTACGCGGTCAGCCTCAAGGGCGGCGACGCCAGCTACGGCCTGCTGTTCGTCTCGATCTTCCTCGGCCTGGGCAGCGGCATGGTCATCGCGCCCAAGCTGTCCCAGCGCATCCCGCACAACCGGCTCTTCGGCGCGGCCATCGTCGGCGCGGGCGCGGTGCTGCTGCTGGTCGCGCTGGCCCCGCACCTGTGGCTGGCGCTGCTCACCGTCCTCGGCGTCGGCGCCTCCGCCGGGGTGGCCTTCCTGACCGGCATGACCATCATCGGCGCCAAGGTCGAGGACGCCATCCGCGGTCGCACCGTGGCCTTCATGCAGTCCCTGGTCCGGCTGGTGCTGATGGGCTCGATGGCGCTGGTCCCGGTGCTGGTCGGCCTGCTGCCGCCGCGCACCTGGCACATCTTCGGCGCGGAGGTCGCCGTGGACGGCACCCGGCCGATCCTCTTCGGCGCCGGCATCATCGCCGCGGTGCTCGGCGTGGTGGCCTACCGGCAGATGGACGACCGGCGCAGCGGGCCGATCCTGTCCGACCTGATGTCCGTGCTGCGCCGCCAGCGCCGCAGCAGCGGGCTGCTGATCGCGGTGGAGGGCGACACCGTGGCCGACACCTCCGCGCAGTCCCAGCGGCTGGCCGAGTGGCTGCGCGCCGAGGGCCAGGAGGTGGTGCTGGCCGCCGATCCCGCGGTGGAGGAGCGGCGGCTGCTGGCCGAGGCCGGGCTGCACAGCCCGAGGGCGCACGTGCTGATGTCCGCCGCGGTCCGCGCCGATCTGGTGGAACAGGTGGTCAAGCCCGCGCTGGCGGCCGGCGCGGTGGTGGTCCTGGAGCGGTCGGTGCACGGCCCGCTGGCCGAGCTGGGCGCCAGCGCCGGGATGGACGCCGCCGAGCTGGAGGGCCTGGCCGAGTTCTCCACCGGCAGGCTGGCCGCCGATGTCACCGTGCTGCTGGACAAGGACCCGGCCACCCCCTCGGCGAACCTGGCCGAACAGCCATGGCGGATGCACCGGCTGCTCACCGAGATGGCCGCCGCCGAACCCGACCGCTACGTGGTGGTGGAGGCCGGCGGCGGGGTTGAGGAGGTGGCCGAACGGGTGCGCGAGGCGGTCCGCCCGGTGCTGGCCAACCGCCAGCAAGGCACGCCAGAACCGGGATTGTCGGCCGCCGGGGCAGGATAGGACCCGTGACGCTCACCCGAGAGGACATCCAGCAGGCGCCGACCAGCGGGGTGTGGGGCGACGTGGTCGGCCAGCCCGGCGTGGCCCTGGTGCTGGCCACCGCCGCGCGCGCTGCCGCTGACCTGGTCGAAGGCCGTCCGGTCCAGCCGGGCTCGATGACCCACGCCTGGCTGTTCACCGGCCCGCCCGGCTCCGGCCGCTCGGTGGCCGCCCGCGCCTTCGCCGCCGCCCTGCAGTGCGCGCAGCCCAGCGGCGACGGGATCTGGGGCTGCGGCCAGTGCCGCCCCTGCCACACCGTGCTCAGCGGCACGCACGCCGACGTGCGGGTGGTGGCGCCGGAGGGGCTGTCCATCGCGGTGGCCGAGATGCGCGCGCTGGTGCAGATCGCCGCCCGCCGCCCCACCGCGGGCCGCTGGCAGGTGGTGATCATCGAGGACGCCGACCGGCTCACCGAGGGCGCGGCCAACGCGCTGCTCAAGGCGGTCGAGGAACCACCGTCGCGGACCGTGTTCCTGCTCTGCGCGCCCTCGGACCACCCGGAGGACGTCTCGGTCACCATCCGCTCCCGCTGCCGGGTGCTGGCCCTGGGCACGCCGACCGTGGCCGCGATCGAGGACGTGCTGCGCCGCCGCGACGGCATCCCGGCCGACCTGGCCGCCTGGGCCGCCTCGGTCTGCGGCGGCCACGTCGGCCGGGCCCGCAGGCTGGCCACCGACCCGGAGGCCCGCGCCCGCCGGGAGTCCGTGCTGCGCATCCCCACTGGCCTTCGCCGCCCCAACGACGTGTTCACCAGCGCCGACGACCTGGTCAAGGCGGCCGAGTCGGAGGCGGCCGCGGTCAGCGAGGCCAAGGACGGCGCCGAGCGGGACGCGCTGGAGACCGCGCTCGGCGGTGGCGGCACCGGCAAGGGCGTGGCCGCCGCGGCCCGCGGCGCGAAGTCCGCGCTCAAGGACCTGGAGAAGCGGCAGAAGTCCAGGGCCACCCGCACCCAGCGGGACGCCCTCGACCTGGCCCTGGTCGACCTGGCCGGGTTCTACCGGGACGTGCTCACCGCGCGGCTGGGCGCCGAGGTGCCGCTCAACCACCCCGACCGCGCCGCCGACATCCGCACCGCGGCCGCCAGCTGGACGCCGGAGGCCACCCTGCGGCGGCTGGAGGCGGTGCTGTCCTGCCGGGAGGCGCTGGGCCTCAACGTCAAGCCGCGGATCGCGATCGAGGCCATGGTGACCACGCTGTACCACGGCTGAGGCTCATCCCGGCTCGGGAGCGCCGAAGGCCGCGGAGACCTCCCTGGCCGCCCGCAGCACCCTCGGCGCGTGCGCCACCAACTCGGCCAGCTCCTGCTCCAGCGCCAGCGCGGACACGCTGACCCCGCCGACCACCGCGCCGGTGTGGTCGCGCACCACCGCGCCGACGCAGCGCACCCCCGGCTCGTTCTCCTCGTCGTCCACCGCGAACCCGGTGGCGCGCGCCCCGGCCAGCCGGTCCCGCAGCGCGGCCGGGCTGACCGCGGTCCTGGGCGTGCGCGCCGCCAGCCGCAACCGGCCCAGCAGCGGGGCCAGCTCCACCTCGGGCAGCGCGGCCAGCACCGCCTTGCCGATCGCGCTGGAGTGCAGCGGCAAGCTCATGCCGACCCTGGAGGCCATTCGGTACGGCTTGTCGCCCTCGACCTTGTCCACGTACACCAGCTCCGCGCCCAGCAGCATGGCGAAGTGCACCGCGCAGCCGGTCTCGCCCTGCAGCGCGGCCAGCGCGGGCCGGGCCCGCCTGGCCGGGTCCAGCCGTTGCAGCACCCGCCCGGCCAGCGCCAGCACCTTCGGCCCCGCCAGGTAGTTGCCCTGCCGGTCCGCCAGCGCGAAACCCTGCTCCGCCAAGGTCTGCAGCACCCGGTGCACGGTCGACTTGGGCAGCCCGGTGGCCCGCGCCAGCTCGGTGACCCTGCTGTGCTCGGCCAGCGCGTCCAGCACCGCCAGCGCCTTCTCCACCGCACCGCCGGGGCCCTCGGTCACCGGCCCATCCAGCCGCCGTCGACCACCAGCACGTGCCCGTTGACGTAGTCGGAGGCCGGCGAGGCCAGGAACACCGCCGCGCCCACCAGGTCATCGGGATCGCCCCAGCGCCCGGCCGGGATGCGCGCCCGGATGGCCGGCTCGCGGGCCGGGTCCGCGCGCAGCGCCGCGGTGTTGCTGGTGCTGATGTAGCCCGGCGCGATCGCGTTGACCTGCACGCCGTGCGCGGCCCACTCGTTGGCCAGCGCCGAGGTCAGCCCGGCCACCGCGTGCTTGCTCGCGGTGTAGGCGGGCACCAGGATGCCGCCCTGGAAGCTGAGCAGCGAGGCGATGTTGACGATCTTGCCGGAGCCGCGCGCCACCATCTGCCGCCCGGCCAGCTGGCAGAGCGCGAACACCGAGTCCAGGTTGACGCTGAGCACCCGCCGCCAGTCCGCCAGCGGCACGTCCACGGCGGCCTGGCGGTGGATGGTGCCGGCGTTGTTGACCAGGACGTCGATCTCCTGCTCCGCCAGCAGCGCGCCCACCTCCCGCTGCACACCGTCCACATCGGACAGATCGACGAGCAGGCTGCGCGCACGCACCCCGTGCCCTCGGATCTCGGCCGCCACCTCGGCGAGGTCACCGCCGCGACCCAGCAGCACCAGGTCGGCCCCGGCACTGGCCAGGCCGTTGGCGATGGCCCTGCCGATGCCGGTGCGCGCGCCGGTCACCAGCGCGGTCCGGCCGCGCAGCGAGAACAACCGCTGGACTGCCCCGTCCACCCCGCCCCCTCAGCGCAGCTCGGTCAGCGCGACCGGGTCCATGTCGTCGTAGGCCTGGTTCTCCCCGCCCATGGCCCAGACGAAGGAGTAGGCGTGCGTGCCCGCGCCGCTGTGCACCGACCAGCTCGGCGAGATCACCGCCTGCTCGTTGGCCACCACCAGGTTCCTGGTCGCGGCCGGCTCACCGAGCAGGTGGACCACTCGCTGGTCCTCGGGCAGGTCGAAGTAGAGGTAGCACTCGGTGCGCCGGTCGTGCGTGTGCGGCGGCATCGTGTTCCACACGCTGCCCTCGGCGAGGGTGGTGATACCGAGTACCAACTGGCAGGACTTGATTCCATTCACATGGATGAACTTTCGGATCGATCGGACGTTCGCGGTCCGCGGCTCGCCCAATTCCAGAATGTCCACATCCGTGAACCGCGCCAATTCCGTCGGATGGCTGGTATGGGCCGGGGTGGAGAACAGGTAGAAATGCGGGGAGTCCGTCTCCGCCGATTCGAACACGACGTCGACCGCGCCGCGGCCGACGTAGAGGCAGTCCCGATGCGCCAGCCGATACGCCGTGCCGTCGACGGTCACGGTGCCGCCGCCGCGCACCGCCACCACCGCCAACTCGCGCCGGGCCAGGAAGTTCTCCGCGCGCAGCGGGTCGGCCGAGGGCAGTCGGAGCGGCTCACCCGGCTTCGGCACGGCGCCGCCGAGCACGGTCCGGTCCTCGTGCGAGTACACCGTGTGCACCTGTCCCGGTTCGAAAAGATCCGCTACCAGGTAGTGCGCGCGGAGCTGCTCGGTGTCGAAACCGGCGACTTGCGCGGGATTTGTCGCGTGCCTTACCTGCATGAATTGCCTCCCCTGTGGGCCTATGCGCTGGATGGCCCTTTACGTTTCGGACTGGGCGGTGTCACGATGTGGCCGCTTGCCATGGAACACCGTTCTGACAAACGGAACAAGTCCGCGAACAGGCGAGGAGGCAGCCCCCGTGTACCAGCAGGATCCGAACCCCACGGGGTCGCTGTTGCTCTCCGCGTTGCTCGCGCTGCTGCCGCTGGTGGTGCTGCTCGTGCTGCTCGGCGTCTTCCGCTGGCAGGCGCACTGGGCCGGGCTGAGCACGCTGGCGCTGTCGCTGGCGATCGCGGTGCTCGGCTACTCGATGCCGCTGGGGCTGGCGCTCAACTCCGCCGCCTACGGCGCGGGGCAGAGCGTGCTGGTGGTCCTGTGGATCACCTTCAACGCGATCTGGATCTACCACCTGACCGTGCACAGCGGGCACTTCGCGGTGCTGCGCCGGGCGTTCAGCTCGATCAGTGACGACCCGCGCACCCAGGCGATCGTCATCGCGTTCTCCTTCGGGGCGTTGCTGGAAGCGCTTGCCGGGGGCGGCGGACCGGTGGCGATCTGCTCGGTGATGCTCATCGCGCTTGGCGTGCACCCGCTCAAGGCGGCCACGCTGGCCCTGGTCGCGGACACCGCGCCGGTGGCCTTCGGCGGCATGGGCAACCCGATCACGGTGCTCAGCTCGGTCACCGGCCTGTCCGCCGATGCCTACGGCGCGATGGCCGGGCGGCAGGTCTCCATCCTGGCCGTGCTGATCCCGTTCCTGCTGGTCTTCATCGTCGACGGCAGGCGAGGGCTGCGCGAGGCCTGGCCGGTGGCGCTGGCCGCAGGGCTGTCCTTCGGCCTCGCCCAGTTCGTGGTCTCCAACTACATCTCCTACCGGCTCTGCGACATCATCGCCGCGATCGTCTCGGTCGGCGCGGTGCTGGTGGTGACCCGGATGCGCCGCACCGCGCCGGTGCCGGTGACCGTCGGCGGCGGCCCTGACGAGCGGCCGGCGCCGGACTCCCGGCGGGAGGTGGCCACCGCCTTCGCCCCGTACGCGATCATCGTGGCGGTCTTCTCGCTGGCACAGTTCGACGCGGTGAAGGCGCTGCTGAACCAGGCCACCTGGGTGTTCCAGTGGCCGGGCCTGCAGGTGGCCGCGGCCAGTGGGAAAGCGGTCTCCACCAGCTACACCTTCAACATCGGCTCGGCCACCGGCACCCTGCTGCTGGTCTCCGGCCTGCTGTCCCTGCTGGTGCTGCGGATCTCCCCGCTGACGGCGCTGCGCGTCTACGGCCGGACCATCCGCCAGTTCGGCTGGGCGATCCTGGCCATTCTCAGCGTGTTCGCGCTCTCCTACGTGATGAACCTGTCCGGCCAGATCATCACCCTCGGCGTGTGGCTGGCCGGCACCGGCGCGTTCTTCGCCTTCCTGTCCCCGATCGTCGGCTGGTTCGGCGTCACCATCACCGGCACCGACGCCGGCGCCAACGCCCTCTTCGGCGGGTTGCAGACCACCGCCGCCCAGCAGCTCGGCGCCTCGCCGATCCTGTTCGGCGCGAGCAACTCCTCCGGCGGCGTGATGGCCAAGATGATCTCGCCGCAGAACCTGGCCATCGGCACCGCCGCGGTCGGCCTGGTGGGCAAGGAGGGCGACCTGTTCCGCCGGGTGTTCGGCTGGAGCCTGTTGCTGCTGCTGGCCATGTGCGTCCTCAGCTACCTGCAGTCGACCCCCGTGCTGGGCTGGATGGTCCCCAGCCCCTAAGACCCTGGGCGCCACCCCTTCCCCGTGAGGCAACCCCGAGAGGAACAACGATGACAGCGCTATCCCGACGTGTGCTGCTCACCGGCGCGGCGGCGACCGCCGGCGCACTGGCCATGCAGCCAGGCGCGGCGCTGGCCGCTCCTGGCGGCCCGGCGGAGGCGGCGTTCGCGCCGAACCCGGCCCGGCTGCGCCAGACCCTGGACTACGCGGTCGCCAAGCTGCGCAAGACCGCGCCGACCGTGGCCACGTTCCCCGAGGAGACCAAGTTCGAGAAGTGGATCCCGGTCAACGACGGCGGCTGGGTCGGCGGCTTCTGGCCCGGCCTGCTCTGGCTGGGCTTCGTGGACAGCAAGGACCCGCAGTTCGAGAAGTGGGCCCGTGAAGCCGCGCTGCGGCTGACCCCGCGCATCCCGGACACCGGCACCCACGACATGGGCTTCCTGTTCTACCCGTCCTGGGTCACCGCCTACCGGCTCACCGGGGAGACCTCCTGGCGGGACGGCGCGGTGCAGGCCGCGGAGTCGCTGAGCAAGCGGTACAACACCGCGGGCAAGTTCATCAGAGCCTGGGGTTCGCTGGGCTCCACCGGCAACGCGGGCCGCACCATCATCGACACGATGATGAACCTGGACCTGCTGTACTGGGCCACCGAGGTCAGTGGGAACGGCAAGTACGCCGAGATCGCCTCCAGCCACGCCCGCACCACCATCAAGCACTTCATCCGGCCGGACGGCTCCACCCCGCACGTGTTCGACTTCGACCCGGTCAGCGGCGCGGCGATCGGCCCGAACACGGTGCAGGGCTACAGCCCGGCCTCCTGCTGGTCGCGCGGGCAGGCGTGGGGGATCTACGGGTTCACCACCACCTACCGGCGCACCAAGGACCGCGAGTTCCTCACCGCGGCGACCAGGATGGCCGACCACGTGCTGCCGTACCTGGCGGAGAGCCCGGTGCCGATCTGGGACTACCGCTCTCCGCTGGCGCCGCACGACATCAGGGACTCCTCGGCGGGCGCGGTCACCGCCTGCGCGCTGCTGGACCTGGCCAAGATCACCGGCAACCCGCGTTACCAGAGCACGGCGCTGACCGTGCTGGACGCGCTGTCCCGCACCTGCCTGACCACCAGGTCGGAGCGGCACGACGCGGTGCTGGCCCGCGGCACCAAGAACCGGCGCGCTGAGAACGGCATCGAGGTGTCGCTGCCCTACGGCGACTACTACCTGATGGAGGCCATCCTCCGCGTGCTCAAGCCCAGGGAGATCGCCAAGGCCATCGGCCTCTGACCCTCCCGGTCGCGGTGCCCCGTCAGCCGGTCCGGCGGCGGCGGGGCAGCGCGGCGACCACGATCACCCCGCACAGCAACAGGATCATCCCGGTCCACAGCAGCGGAACCGTCGAGTACGCCGCGCTGGTGTAGGCCAGCGGCGGCGGCGCGTCCTTGCCCCGGGCCGGCGGCGGCGCGGGTGCGGGCGAGCTCGTCGCGGGCGTCACCGCCTTGCACACGTACCCACCGGCCGGGGCCGCGGCCCGCACCACCTGCTCGCCCAACGAGATCTGCACCAGCGAGGTCGGCAAACCCGGCAGCTTCAACGCATCCGTGGGCAACAGCGCGACGTCCAGCAGCCGCGCCACCGCGCCCACCGCCGCCCCGTCCCGCTTCTCGTTCACCTGCGCGATGGTCAGCCGCAACACGCCGATGTCCAGCTGCCGCAACGCATCCCCACCCGGCAGCGGACCACTGACCGGCACATCCAGCTTCGGCGCCGCCGCGTCCAGCTTGCCGAGCTCCTTGCCACCACGGGAGATCCGCAACACCGGAGCCTCGTACTTCACCGTCGAGGTCTTGGCATCACCCGTCGAGGTCGCCACCAGCTTCGGCGCGCTGACCACGTCGATCCGCACCTCACCCGGCGTGCCGGCCAGCAACTGGATGCTCGCCACCTGCACCGTCGAGGTCGCCTGCACCGCTTTCCCCTGCCGCCCAGGCACATCCACCAGCCGAACGGTGGACCGCGCACTCAGCGTGTCCGGCAGCCGCAACAACGCCCCACCACCGGGCAACAGCCCCGGAACCGCCGGAATCACGTTCACCGCCGACAAGCTCGCCAGCGAAGTCCGGGCATCCGAGATCGGCTCCACACAGGGTCCGAGCTTCTCGTCCCACCGCGCGTGCACACTGCCCTCGAGCAGCCCCAGCTTCACCAGCGCGTCCAGCGGCGACGCGGGCGGCGTCAGCCCACCGGTGAGCGGCTTCGGATTGTCCGGAATCGCCATCTGCGCCAACGACCCCGGCAACCGGGGCGCCCGCCCGTTCACCGCGAACCCGGCCGGCGAGGACTCCGCGATGGCCCGCTCGAAGAACTGCACCGCCTGCGAGTTCACCTGCGCCGAAGCCAGCCCCAGCCCCAGCTCACCCACGGCCTGCTTGGGCAGCTTCTGCTCATCCTCATCGGTCAACCCAGGCGAGTTGGTCTGCACCGCCCCCGGCAACACCCGGATGATCCCCAGCCCCGTCCCCGCATCAGCCACCAACGGCGGGAACTTGGGCGCGTTCGGATCGGTGATCGGCGGCTGGTTCGGATCCACCGGCCCCGGCACCGGCGTGGTCGGCGGCGGCGCCGCCCCGGCCACCGGCCCCAGCGCGAGCAGCACGACAGCAGGCAGAGCACAGACAATGGATAGGCGGCGTGCACGCATCAGCCCGGGTCCTCCTCGCGGCGTCACGGGCAACGCGGTCGATGAGACCGGCGTCACGCAAAGCCTAACGACGGGGGGTACTGCGGGTAACGCACTTCCTGGCGCTACACTGATCCGCGTCTCGCCGCCTTAGCTCAGTCGGCTAGAGCGACGCACTCGTAATGCGTAGGTCAAGGGTTCGACTCCCTTAGGCGGCTCAGCGAGCAGAAGACCCAGGTCAGCGCACTTGACCTGGGTCTTCTGCCGTTCGGGGCCCGGTTCTGTCGGGGTGATCCGGAAGATGGCGGGGTGACTTCAGCGATGGCGCGATGCGAACGTTGTGACCTGCCCGTGGGCCAGTGTCCGCACACCCGGCGGCGGGTCGTGGTGCGCACCGAACCGGATCTCATCCTGGTGAGCCGGACCAACACCGCGCACCTGCCCGGCGCCTGCAACCACGACGCCCCGCCGGACTACCGGGGCTGGGGCGAGATCCGAGGGGTGCCGCGGGCCTGGGAGCGGCTGGGCAATGCCGAGGCGATTCCCGCGACCGGTGGGGACAATCCCGCGCGGGTGGCGGACAAGCGGTGCCGGCACTGCGCGGGGTCGGCCTGAGTCCGATCAGCCCATCGACTTCTGGCCGTCGAGGGACTCGCGGATGATGTCCGCGTGCCCGGCGTGCTGCGCGGTTTCGGCGATCAGGTGGGTGATCACCCGGCGGGCGGTCCACGAGCCCTTCTCGAACCAGGGGGCCTCAGGCAGGGGATGGGCCACATCGAGGCTGGGCAGGGTGGCGATGAGGTCGTCGGTGCGCTGGGCGGTTTCGGCGTAGCGGGCCAGCAGCACCGCCAGGGTCTCGCCGGGCTTGGGGGTGAAGGTGTCGGTCCAGGTTTCGCCGGCTTCCTCGTCCCAGGTCATCACCTCCTGGCCGTGCTGGATGAAGTGGGTCCAGCCCGCTTCGGCGTTGTCGACGTGCTTGATCAGGCCGGCCAGGGTGAGCTCGCTGGCGGTGGTGCGCCGGCTGGCCTGCTCGTCGGTGAGGTTCTGGGTGGTCAGGCGGAGGAAGTTCCGGGCGTTGGCGAGCGCGTCGAGCAGGTCGGCGCGCTCGCCCGTCGGGGTGGTCATGCCGGGTCAGCCCATCGACTTCTGGCCGTCGAGGGACTCGCGGATGATGTCCGCGTGCCCGGCGTGCTGGGCGGTCTCGGCGATCAGGTGGGCGAAGACCCGCCGGGCGGACCAGGCGGCGCCCGGCTCGAACCAGGGGGCCTCGGGCAGCGGGTGGGCCAGGTCGAGGCTGGGCAGGGTGGCGATCAGCTCGTCGGTGCGCTGGGCGATCTCGGCGTAGCGGGCCAGCAGCACCTCCAGGGTCTCCGCCTCGCTGATGTGCCAGGCCTCGGCCCAGTCGGTCTCGTCCATCGCGATGGCCGAGGGGCCTTCCAGGATGAAGTCGACCCAGCCCTTCTCGGTGTTCGCCACGTGCTTGATCAGCTTGGCGATGGTCAGCTCGCTGACGGTGGTGTTCTTGTTCGCCTGCTCGTCGGTCAGCCCCTGCGCGGTGTGCCGGAGGAAGAACCGGGTCTTGCCCAGGGTCTCCAGCAGGTCGGCGCGCTCGCCGGTCAGAGTGGTGTCGGTGCTGATCGGTGCGGAGCTGGTCATCGGATCTGCCTTCCTCGTTTGGGCTGCTGGGGACTACGTTATGAGCCCTATAGGTCAGCTACGGTCCTAATTTCGCACCAAGTTTGGGGACGTTTTCCGGCGGGGCATGCTGGGGTGGTGACCACCGCCGCGGTGACCGAGCCGACCGGGCGCAGGCTGACCGTCGCCTGCGTGGCCGGGTTGCTGCCCGGACTGGTGTTGTGGCTGGTCAACGCGCTGATCACCGGTCAGGTGCTGTGCACCAACCAGGGCTTCAACTGCCTCGGCGTGGCGCTGCTGGCCTTCCCGCTGGGTGTGGTGGCCGGCGCGGGGCTGGCCTGGCTGGCGCTGCACCTGGCCGGGGTCGGGCAGGCGTGGCGGATCGCGCTGCTCGGGCCGGTCGGGATCTGGGCGGTCGGCCGGGTGCTGACCGAGTTGTCCGTGCCGCTGCCGCAGCCGGTGTTGCTGCTGCTCTACGGGGTTCTCGGGTACCTGGTCGCCGCCTTCGCCACCGCGTCCGGGGTGGCCTGGCCGTGGCGGCTCGGGGTGGCGTTGCTGGTGCTCGTGCCCGCGCTGCTGCTGAGCCTGGGCTGAGCGCTCAGGGCAGCAGGCGGAAGTGCGTGCAGACCACCTCGGTCTGGTCCCCGACCTCGGCGCCTGCCTCCGTCCAGAACTTGGCGTGCACCTGCCGCCAGTGCTCGATCGAGGTGAAGCCCTCGCCCTCGGCCTGGGCGAACTCCCAGCTGACCTCGGCGAAGGGCACGACCTCGGCCTTGGTCACCTCGGCGGTGCCGATCCGCTTGCTCTCGCTGTCCACCAGCGCCAGCAGCTCGCCGACGTGCTCCACCGGCTCGCCCTCGGCCTGGTAGTCGGCCACCAGCAGGCCCGCGGTGGCCCGCTTGTCGCCCTTGAGCACGCACTCGTTGAGCCAGTCCCGCATCTCGCCGGGCGTGCCCAGTTCCAGCACCCGCAGGCCGTCCAACCGGTCCCAGGCCATCTCAGTTCTCCCCATGCTTGGTCTTGGGGCGCAAGTGGACCTGGGTGATGGCGTGCCGGTCCACCGCTTTTACCTCGATGACCCAGTCGGCCAGCTCCACCCGGTCGCCCGGCTGGTCGGGGATGCGGCGCAGCGCGATCAGCGCCAGGCCCGCGATGGTGGTGTAGTCGCCCTCCGGCGCGTCGGTCAGCTCGACGCCGAGGTCTTCCAGGTCATGCACCGGGAAGGTGCCGGGCAGCAGCATGGAGCCGTCCGGCTCGGTGCGCACGGACAGGATGTCCCGGTCGGTCTCGTCGTAGATCTCGCCGACGATCTCCTCCAGCAGGTCCTCCAGCGTGACGATGCCGTCCACCGCGCCGCGCTCGTCGACCACCAGCGCGAACTGCTGGTGGCTGGCCTTGAACTGACGCAGGGCGTCGGAGACGCGCAGGCTGTCCGGGAAGATCGTCGCCGGGCGGGCAGCGTCCAGCACGGTGCCGTTGTCATCGAGCAGGTCGCGCAGGTGCACGATGCCCGCCACGTCGTCCAGGTGGCCGGAGCGGACCACCGGCGCCCTGGAGTGCCCCGACTCCGCCAGCACCGACCTGGCCTGCGCCACGGTGGCATCGGCCGCCACGGTGACCACCGCGCGGCGCGGCACCAGCACGTGCCGGAGCAGCCGCTCGTGGATCTCCAGCGCGCCGGTGATGATCATCCGCTGCTCGGCGTTGAGGCCGCGGTGCCCGGCCACCAGGTCGCGCAGCTCCGCCGGGCTCAGCTGCTCTGACCCGGCGTCGGGGTTGCCGCCGAACAGGCGCACCACCAGGTTCGTGGACCGGCTCAGCGCCCAGATCGCCGGGCGGGCGATGCTCGCGATCAGGTCCAGCGGCCGGGCCACCAGCATCGCCCAGCGGTGCGCGTACTGCATGGCCAGCCGCTTGGGCGCGAGCTCGCCGAAGACCAGGGTGAAGAAGGTCAGCACCAGCGTCACCAGCGCCACCGCCAGCGGACCGGCCGCGGTGCCCGCGAAGGACAGCGCCGGGATCAGCGGCTGGGCCAGGGTCACCGCCGCGGTGGCCGAGGCGAGCGCGCCGGAGAGGGTGATCGCCAGCTGGATCGCGGCCAGGAACCGGTTCGGGTCCCTGGTCAGCCGCAGCAGCACCGTGGCGGTCCGGCCACCGCGCCGTTCCAGCTGCCGCAACTGCCCTTCCCGCAACGAGATCAGCGCGATCTCGCTGCCCGCGAACAGTGCGTTGACCAGGATCAGGAACGCGACGAGCGCGAGGTTGAGCCAGTAACCGTCCATGGTGTCGAACACAGTAGTGGCGCACTATGCGGGATATGCACCCGGAAGCCGACGAGCACGCGCGGGCCCGCGGCCAGGCCGTCGCGCTGCTGCTCGCCTTGCGGGCGCACGACCTGGAGCGGACCAGGCAGGTGCTGGCGGAGAACGCGCGGGCCGGCCGGGACCGGCTGGTCGAGCTGCTCTACGTGCTGGTGCGCGGGGCCACCGCGATGCTGCACGAGGTCGGCTGGGACATCGCGGGCACGCTGGCCGTGCGGCTGGAGTCCCGGCCCGACCCGGCCCCGGTGGACGCCGAGGTGGAGCGGGCGCGGGCGCTGGTGCTGGCCTCGGTGCAGCTGGAGGCCGACGGCGACGCGGCAGCGGCCGAGCTGGCCGCCGGGCAGGTGGTGGACGCCGAGCCGAGCGTGGTCCTGGTGTGGGGACTGGTCACCGCGGCCGAGCTGATCGAGCAGCTGCTGGTGGTCTGCCGGGACCGCGGCGTGCCGGTGCCGGCCTGGCTGGAACCGGTGCGATAACTGTGGGTAAGACGCTCTAAAGCGGAAGATTCACCTGGACAGCCGATGTACTTCCGTACTCTCCGCTGACCATAACGAACCCGTAGTGTTCTGGATCACTCTCGTTATGTGGATCTCTCCTCGGGAGAGCGGTTCTGCGCTACGCTTTGCTAGTCGTAGTCAGCTTTGCCTTGAGCGCCCGTGGGGCTTATGACCACGGGTTTTCTTGTATGCCGAACCCTTCGGGGAATGGGCGGATCTTGACCGCGACCACGCCTCCAACCTGGGCGTGAGATCGGCCCTGCAAGGAGAGAAAAATGGCTTCTGGCACTGTCAAGTGGTTCAACAGCGAGAAGGGCTTCGGCTTCATCGCGCAGGACGACGGCGGACCGGACGTGTTCGTGCACTACTCGGCGATCGTCGCCAAGGGCTACCGCTCGCTGGAGGAGAACCAGCGGGTGGAGTTCGAGATCACCCAGGGTCCGAAGGGCCCGCAGGCTGACCAGGTTCGCGCAGTCTGATCTTCGCGGTTCTGATCTTCCTTAGTTCAACCTGGCGAATGGCCCGCACCACTCGGTGCGGGCCATTCGTGTCTCTATCAACTACCCACTGTATTGATTCCGTGCGCAAGATCACCCAAGCGCACCCTTGCGGTTAACCGTTTTCTTCCGCTAAGTGCACCCATTTGGGTGATTACGCAGCGGAGCTTCGAGGCGAAGACTCCCCGCATGCGTGCTGACCTCGAAGAACATCTAACGGCCGTACCGCGGCGACTCCGTCTGCGCCACGGCGAGGCCACCCAACTGCTCGACGGACTACTCGGAGCGGGTGAACGGGTCCGTGCGGCGGTGGCCGGGATGCTCTCCGGGGTGGGGCCGGTGCTGGTGGTCGCGACCAACCGCCGGGTGCTGGCGGCCGGTCGCGACGGGTGGAACCTCGCCGTGCTCTACTCGCAGATCTCCAGCGTCGACTCGGGCGGCTGGCTGGGGCACACCGTGGTCATCCAGTCCGCGGGCACCGTCTACGCGGTGCGCGCCAGCCGGGCGACCCAGCTGTTCACCGCGACCGTGCAGGCCGGCATTCCCTCCGGTGCGCCCACCGCCAGGCTCGCCACCGCGATCTAGCGCCTGCCGGCTAAGCGGGCAGCTCCCCGATCACGTGCGGCACCAGCCCGGCCAGTCGCCGGATCGAGTCGGTGTCCAGCGCGATCGGCTCACTCTGCCCGGCCAGCCGGTGGTTGCCGTGGAAGTCGACGTCCTCTTCTCCCTGCAGGGCGACCAGCACACTTCCTGGCACGTACAGCCACTGCGACCCGGTCGCTTCATGCCGGATCAGCCGCGGGCCGCCCATGGGCCATCGACGCAGCTCGTCGACGGCTGTCTCTAATCGGATCAGCCGGTCCCGGTCGGACTGCTGGAACTGGTCCCCGTTGATCCACTGCGCGACTCCCGCCCGGAAGCCGGTCATGTCGCCGGGCCACCCGGCCGGATCGATCTTGCGCGAAGGAGCCCACTCCTTGTGCGCGATCGCCCGGTCGACGGCCAGTCGCAGGTGGCGGAGCAGCACGGCGACCCCTCGCGGGTAGACGTCGAGCTGCGCCTGCGTCCAGTCGCCGCGTCCGGTGGACTCGGCCTCGATGCCGATGATGTGGTTGTTGCCGTTGTCCCGGCCGCACCACGCGACGTAGCCCGCGCCCGCGTGGTACGAGCGGCCGGCCGCGATGACGTACCAGGTGCCGTCCCGGGCCAGGCCCAGGTTGGACAGCGGACCGGCCAGGCCGGGCCTGCCGTTCACGACCACGTCCAGGGACGGGAAGTTCCCGATCGCCGGACCTGCCGTGTGGTGCATCATCACGCCGCGGATGTCCGAGACGTTGCCGTGGCCGCGGTCCTGCCAGCCGGCCACCTCCTGCACGGACAGCCCGGCTTGCCGGAGCACGGTGGCCATCCAGGTGAGTGCGTGAGCCATGGCGATCACCCCAAGCTCAACGAGAAGTGATAACTGAGAGTTACTAATTGGATGCGCTCGGTTATCTCTAGGGTGTGGTGAAAAAACCACCTGGTCTACCACCAAGTGGGTGAGTGTCCGGCTAGTCGAGCAATTCGACGGTGATCAGCTCGTCGGTTGGGGCCGCGACCACCTGCGCGCCGCCCCGGAAGCGCACCACCAGGTCGCCGGAGGCGGTGGCCGCGGTGCCGGAGACCTGGCCGACCGGGCCGAGGCTGCCGTAGAGCCGTGCCCACTGGCCGGGCCGCAGCACCGAGGCCAGCACGGCCGGACCGGCGGTGAACCGGGAGGCCGGTTGCAACCAGGAGATCACCAGCTGCCAGCAGCCGAAACCGGCCACCAGGCCGATGGCCAGCCCGAGCCAGCCCAGCACCGGGGTGAGCACGGCGGCCCCGGCCAGCGCGGTCAGCGCGGGAGTGGGCACCGGGCGGCCGCCGATGATCAGCCAGCCGGTGGTGCGCACCAGACCGTCGGCGCACAGCCCGCGCGGGGTGCGGCCGTCCGGCAGCAGTGGTGGCTCCACCTCATCCGGCGGTCGCTCGCCGAGCACCTCGGTGACCAGCACCGGGTCCACCGGCAGGGTGTGCGCGCACTCCGGGCACACCAGCAGCAAACCGGAGCCGTTGCGCTGGGGCGCCAGCTCACCGTGGCCGATCGGGCAGCCGTAGGCCCGGCCAGGCTCCCGCTGCCACTCGATCAACGCGGTGACCGCCGCGTCGTCGGACTGCTCACTGGTCACAGGCAACCCCGTCGCCATCCTTGTCCAGCTCCGCCCGGTAGCCGGGCTGGTCGCGCAGCAGCGGCGCCTTGCCCGCCTTCCGGACCTGCCCGCAGTTCTTGTAGAACGGCTCGGCCGGGGTGGTCTGCTGCGGTTTCGTCTCAGTGGGCGGCGGCGGACCGGCGCTGGTCGGCGGGGGATCGGTGGTGGTCGGCACGTTGGGGGTGCTGGTGGCCGCGCTCCGTTGGCAGGCGGCCAGCCAGTCGGTGAGCAGCCGGGCGTACTCGTGGCCGCCGGTGAACAGCCTGGCTGCCCGGCCGGCCGCGTCCTCGCGCAGGTCCAGCAGGCCAACCTTCTTGCCCAGCAGCTCCTTCTCGGCGAACCGGGCCGCCTCCGCCGCAGTGCAGCCGGGCTGCGCACTGGGCGGCGGGGTGTCGACCACCTGCAGGGTCACCGGGTCGCCGCGCTCGTCGGTGCCGGTGATGGTGCGCGCGTCCAGCACCTTGGTCACGGTCAGCACCCGGCTCGGCCAGGCCGGGGTGCGCCCGGCCACCGGCGGCGCGGTGATGCTCGGCGTGGTCCCGCTGGAGGTGCTCAGTGGCCGCACCACCTCGCCGCCACCGGCCAGCGGGGTGCCCTGATCCGCGGGCAGCACCGGCAGCGAGCCGGCCGCGCTGATCATGGCCACCACGGCCAGGGTGCCGCCGGTGGTGCTGAGCAGTCGCTGCCAGGTCGCGGCCCGCCACCACCAGCGGCGGAGCGCGGAGACCCTGGGCAACTCACTCATCGCTTCTCCTGGCGGACTCGACTCGGCTCCGGGCAGTTCACCACTGTTCACCAGCCGTGACAATCCTTGCACCGATGCCCGCCCCGAACAGGGCGCTCAGATACAAAAAGCCGGACCAGGACACGCAACGCGTGCCAGGTCCGGCCCCGGAAGGGTGGTGGGCGCTACTTCGAGTGCGGCTTGAGGGTCCAGATGATGTCCAGCGCACCGGTGACCACGCCCTCGCCGTTGGTGATCTCCACGTGCACCGGGATCTCCGGCCGGGTGCCCGACTCCAGCTCGGCCACCGCCTCGGCCGCCGGGCGGCCCAGCGTCGCGGTCGCGGTCAGCTGGCCGAGCGCGAGCTTGTAGAAGCCGATCTGGCCCTTGGTGGGCAGCGGGATCGCGACCGCCAGCTGCTCGGCGAAGGCGGCCAGCACCAGCGCGCCGGAGGCGGTCTCGGCTGCGCCGAACATCATCGCCGCGTGCGGTCCGCCGACGTGGTTGCGCAGCTCCTCGGCATCGCCGAGGGAGACCACCACGCGGTCGGGGCTGGTCTCGGTGAACTCGATGCCGACGGTGCGCACCCACGGCACGACCTGCTTCATCAGCTCGCCGACCTGGCTGGTGTCCACGCTCATGCCCGGCATGTTACTCACGAGTAACCGCATTTGGGAAGCGTCGTGACCAGGCGAGCGCGCAGCGTGCGGCGAGCCAGCTCACACGAAAAATAGTTTGCGGAATAAGAGTTCTCGTCGCATGCTTGTATGCAGCAACTAATTGGATGATGCAAGCAACTAGAGGATCACATGGACGAGACGGGACTGGCCCAGGCCAACGAGATCGGCATGGCCCTGGTCCGGCTCAACCGGGCAACGGCCTGCATGGCGGCACAGAGCGCAAAACTGGGGATCGACAAGACTTCGTTCACTCTGCTCGCCACGCTGGCGCACACCGGGCCGCTGCGGTCCAGCGCGCTGGCCGAGGCCGTCCACTCCGATCCATCCACGATCAGCCGTCAGGTGGCCCAACTGGTCAAGGACGGCCTGGTCGAACGAACCGCCGACCCAGTCGATGGCCGGGCCACCCTGCTGGCCGCCACCGACTCCGGGCGTGAGCTGTTCCTCCGGCACCGCGACCGGCGCAACGAGATGATCGCCAGCATGGTGTCGGACTGGCCGCCGGAGGACCGGCGGCAGTTCGCCACCCTGCTGCATCGCTTCGTGGGCGCCTACGAGGAGCACATGCCCGGCCTGATCGCCGAACTGGTGGACTACGCCCGTTCGGGAGTGGAGAAGTAGATGTCAGACACCGCAACCGCGCCATCCGGCGTTGGCCTGAGCCACCGCCAGATCATGGCCATCATGACCGGTCTGATGATGGGCATGTTCCTGGCCGCCCTCGACCAGACCATCGTCTCGGCGGCCATGCGCACCATCGCCGACCAGCTGCACGGGCAGACCGTGCAGGCCTGGGCGACCACCGCCTACCTGATCACCGCCACCATCTCGACCCCGCTGTACGGCAAGCTGTCCGACATCTACGGCCGCAAGCCGATGTACCTGACCGCGATCTCGCTGTTCCTGATCGGCTCCGCGCTGTGCGGGGTGGCGAACTCGATGTACGAGCTGGCCGCCTTCCGAGCCGTGCAGGGCCTGGGCGCCGGTGGCCTGATGTCCCTGGCGCTGGCCATCATCGCCGACGTGCTGCCGCCCCGGGAGCGGGCCAGGTACCAGGGCTTCTTCATGGCCGTCTTCGGCATCTCCAGCGTGGCCGGTCCGGTCGCCGGCGGCTTCTTCGCCGGGCTGGACAGCTTCATCGGCGTCGAGGGCTGGCGCTGGGTCTTCCTGGTCAACCTGCCGCTGGGCATCGCCGCGCTGGTCGTGGTCACCAAGGTGCTCAACATCCCGCACAAGCGGGTCAACCACCGCATCGACTTCCTCGGCGCGGCCGCGCTGACCGTCGGCCTGGTGCCGCTGCTGATCGTGGCCGAGCAGGGCCGCCAGTGGGGCTGGGGCGACCCGCTCACCCTGGGCCTGATCGGGCTGGGCGTGGCCGGGCTGGTGGCCTTCGTGCTCACCGAGCGGCGGATGGGCGATGAGGCGCTGCTGCCGCTGCGGCTGTTCCGCAGCTCGGTGTTCAGCCTGGGCAACGGGCTCAACTTCATCATCGGCATCGGCATGTTCGGCGGGCTGCTGTCCCTGCCGCTGTACCTGCAGATCGTCAAGGGCATGAGCCCGACCGAGTCCGGCCTGATGATGCTGCCGCTGACCTTCGGCATCCTCTCCGCCAGCCTGTTCGCCGGCACCAGGACGGCCAAGACGGGGCGGTACAAGTCCTTCCCGATCGTCGGCATCGGCCTGATCGTGGCCGCGCTGCTGCTGTTCAGCACCATCGGGTTCAGCACCCCGCTGTGGCTGAGCGCGATCTACATGGTGCTGATGGGCTGGGGCCTCGGGGCCTGCATGCAGACCCTGGTGCTGGCCGTGCAGAACGACGTCTCGTCCTCGGACATGGGCGTGGCCACCGCCTCGGTGACCTTCTTCCGGCAGATGGGCGGCACCATCGGCGCCGCGGCCTTCCTGTCCATCCTGTTCGGGGTGGTCGGCGACCGCATCGCCAGCGCTCTCCGTTCGGCCGCGCTCACCCCGGAGTTCCTGGCCGCGGTGCGCGACCCGGCGGTGCTGGCCAACCCGGCCAACAAGCCGGTGCTGGACATGATGGCCAACGGCGGCGCCGGCGCGCCGTCGCTGGACGACACGTCCTTCCTGATCAACCTCGACCCCAGGCTGGCGCGGCCGTTCCAGGACGGCTTCTCCTCCGCGATGGACACCGTGTTCTTCACCGGCGCGATGGTGATGCTGGTGGCCTTCGCCCTGGTCTGGTTCCTCAAGGAGAAGCCGCTGTCCAACCAGTCCGGCATGCAGCGCCGGGCCCAGGAGGAGCACGCGGCGGCCGCACTGGCCGGCTGATCAGCTTCAGTACGACGACGGCCCCGGGCGCACTGCGCGCTCGGGGCCGTTGTGGTGTTCGGTGTGCTGGGCGTCAGTGCTGCCCGTCAGCGGTCTTGAGGCGCTCGTAGGAGCGGACGACCTCGGCCTCGGCCTCGGTGCGGCCGACCCAGGAGGCGCCCTCCACGCTCTTGCCCGGCTCCAGGTCCTTGTAGACCTCGAAGAAGTGCTGGATCTCCAGGCGGTGGTACTCGGCCAGGTGGTGGATGTCGCGCAGGTGCTCCGAGCGCGGGTCCGCGGCCGGGACGCAGAGCAGCTTGTCGTCGCCGCCCTTCTCGTCGGTCATCCGGAACATGCCGATGGTGCGGCAGCGGATGAGGCAACCGGGGAAGGTCGGCTCCTGCACGAGCACCAGCGCGTCCAGCGGGTCGCCGTCCTCGCCGAGCGTGTTGTCCACGAAGCCGTAGTCCGCCGGGTACTGGGTGGCGGTGAACAGGGTGCGGTCCAGCCGGATGCGCCCCGTCTCGTGGTCCATCTCGTACTTGTTCCGCACACCCTTGGGGATCTCGATGGTGACGTCGAACTCCACGCGGTTCCTCGCTCGATTCTTCGGATCGGCACGGCTCCGGCTAGCAGGCGCAGCGAAGCTGTGTCTAGACCCGTCTAGTGTGGACCACGAGTCGCGCTGAAAGCCCGTCGAGCGGGTCTGGGTCGGTGTGACATTGACCGGGTTTCAGAACTTCTTCCCCCATCCGCCGCAGGAGGACACGCGTGACCGGAGGCGAACAGCAGGGCTCATCACCGCAGGTCAACCCAGACCTGGACCAGGTGACGGTGCGACTGCCGGTGCCCGGCGCCCCTCCTGCGCAGCCGATGCGGGTCGGCCCGCCACCGCCTGTGGCCACCGCGGCCGAACCACCACCCAATCCGGGGAAACGTGGCAAGAAGCTGGTGGTGCTGGCGACCGTGCTGGTGCTGCTGGCCGCGCTCGGCGTGGGTGGCGTGCTCGGCGGCCCGTGGCTGGCCCAGCAGCTCGGCCTCAGCGGTCCGGGCGGCCTCGGCACCCAGCCGCCGCCCGCGCCGCTGAACCCGCAGGCCGCGCTGCGCGCGCTGCCCCCGCAGGCGCCCACGCCCAGCGCGCAGGGCGTGGCCGCGGCGCTGGACCCGCTGGCAGGCAACGCCGCGCTGGGCGAGCTGACCGGCAGTGTGCTGGACGGGACCACCGGCAAGGTGCTGTGGGAGCGCGGGGCGGGCACCGCGCGCACCCCGGCCTCCACCGGCAAGCTGGTCACCGCGGCCGCCGCGCTGCTCGCCCTGGACCACCAGACCAGGCTGAGCACCACCGTGGTGGCCGGCGCCGAGCCGGGCACCGTGGTGCTGGTCGGCGGCGGCGACACCACGCTGTCCGGGCTGCCCGCGAACAAGCCCACCTACTTCTTCCCGGACGCCGCCCGGCTGGACGACCTGGTCGAGCAGGTCAAGGCCAAGGCTGGCGGTCCGGTGAACAAGATCATCATCGATGTCGGCCGGTTCGCCGGACCGCCGATGGCCCCCGGCTGGCTGAACGTGGACGTGGCAGGCGGGCACATCGCGCCACTGGTGCCGCTGATGCTCGACGCCGCCCGCCGCGACCCGCTCACCTCCACCACCCCGCGCTCGGACAAGCCGGCCCAGGCCGCCGCCCAGGAGCTGGCCAAGCGGCTCGGCGGCAACCCGGCGATCGAGGCCGGCTCCGCGCCGCAGGGCGCCAAGGTGCTGGCCAAGGTCGACTCGCCGCCGCTGCCCCGCCTGGTCGCCGCCTTCCTGTCCACCTCGGACAACATCTTGGCCGAGGCGGTGGCCAGGGAGCTGGCCCGCGGCACCGGTAACGAGCCCTCCTTCGCTGGGGCCAGCAAGGCCACCCTGGACACGCTCTCCCGCAACGGGCTGGACGTCACCGGGGTGAAGATGTCCGACGCCAGCGGCCTGTCCACCGAGGACCGGGTGTCCGCCAAGTTCCTCAGCTCCCTGCTGGCCGCCGCCTCGGGCACCGACGCGCGCGCGGCCAAGCTGCGGCCGATGCTCACCGGCCTGCCGGTGGCCGGTGGCACCGGCACCCTGGCCAAGCGCTACGACAAGGGCCAGGCCGCGGGCGGGCGCGGCTGGGTGCGGGCCAAGACCGGCACCCTGGACGGGGTGAACAGCCTGGCCGGGATCGTCACCACCAACGACGGCAGGCTGCTGGTCTTCTCCTTCATGGCCACCGGCGCGGCCAGCGATCCGGCCCGGGACGCGCTGGACACGCTGGCCTCCGCGCTGCGCCGCTGCGGCTGCGGCTAGAACGTGACCACGCTGTTCACCGGCTGGCCGATGACGATCACGGGGGTCGGCGGGTAGCGTCCCAGGGGTGAACGCGGGATCGGCCGCACGGCCACTGGATCCGGCCGAGGGGCCGGGGCCTGTCGACTGGGGTGTCGCCACGGCGACCGCTCAGCGGCTGCTCCGCCCTGGGCCCGTCATCGCCCGCGACGCCGCCCAGGCGGCCGTGCGCGGGATGCGGGAGCTCTCCGTCGCCGCGGAGGGACACGTCCGCCAGATCACCGGCCTCGGCCTGGAACTGCCGCTGCTGCCCGGCGAGGTCGTGGACCGCCCGGCCTGGGTGCGCGGCGCGGTGGACGGCCTGGCCGCGCTCACCGACCACGCGCTGCCCCGCGGCGCCGACGGCTGGCGCGGCGGCGTGCTGGCCGGGACCGCGGGTGTGCAGGCCGGGATGGTGCTGGCCTACCTGAGCACCAGGGTGCTTGGGCAGTACGACCCGTTCGGCGGGCCGGACGGCGAGGGCAGGCTGCTGCTGGTCGCGCCGAACATCGTGGCCGCGCAACAGGCCCTGCGGGTGCCCGAAGAGGACTTCTGGATGTGGGTCTGCCTGCACGAGTCCACCCACCGGCTCCAGTTCACCGCGGTGCCCTGGCTGCGCGCGCACTTCGCCGCCCAGGTCGGCACCCTGCTCTCCAGCATGGACGACGCCACCGCCGGACTGCTCTCCCGGGTCGGCGAGGCGCTGCGCTCGGCCCGCCGCAAGGACGGCGAGGAGAGCCAGGCCGCGCTGGTCGAGCTGTTGCAGTCGCCCAGGCAGCGGGCCGTGCTGGACCGGATCATCGCGCTGTCCACCCTGCTGGAGGGGCACGCCGACCACGTGATGGACGCCGCCGGACCGGCCGTGGTGCCCAGCGTGGCCACCATCCGCTCCCGGTTCACCGTGCGCCGCAACCCACGCGGGGTGGCCGACCGGGTGCTGCGCGCGCTGCTCGGCGTGGACGCCAAGATCCGCCAGTACGCCCAGGGCTCGGCCTTCACCGGGCACGTGGTGGACCGGGTCGGCATGGCCGCGTTCAACCAGGTCTGGCAGTCGCCGGAGACCCTGCCCAGCCGGGCCGAGATCGCCGATCCGGACGCCTGGATCCGCCGCGTGCTCGGCTGAGTCGTTGGCCGCGCCCGACCCCGCGGTGGCCGCGGTCCGCACCGCGGTCCGCCGGTTCCTGGACCGCCACCCGGTCACCGGATCGGTGGCGGTGGCCTGCTCCGGCGGCGCGGACTCGCTGGCGCTCGCCGCCGCGACTGTCCACTGTGGACGAAAGCGCGGGCTCGCCGTGCACGGCCTGGTGGTCGACCACCAGCTCCAGCCCGGCTCTGCCGAGGTGGCCGCCAGAGCCGCCGACCAGCTGCGCGAGCTCGGCGCGCCGGCCAGCGTGCTGACCGTCGAGGTCACCGGACCCGGCGGTCCGGAGGCCGCCGCGCGCCGCGCCCGCTACGCCGCACTGCGCGCCGCCCGGCCGGACCACGCGCTGGTGCTGCTCGGGCACACCGAGGACGACCAGGCCGAGACCGTGCTGCTGGGCCTGGGCCGCGGCTCCGGGCCGCGCTCGATCGCCGGGATGGCCGAGCTGGACCCGCCGTGGGGCCGCCCGCTGCTCGGCCTGTCCAGGACGACCACCGCGGCCGCCTGTGCCGCGCTCGGCCTGGACACCTGGACCGACCCGCACAACCTGGACCCCGCCTACACCAGGGTCCGGCTGCGCCAGGAGGTGCTGCCGCTGCTGGAGGACGTGCTGCAGGGCGGGGTGGCCGCCGCGCTGGCCCGCACCGCCGCCCAGCTCCGCGAGGACAGCCAGGCCCTGGACGAGCTGGCCGCCGACCTGCTCGGCCAGGCCCGCGACGGCGACGGACTGGCGGTCGGCGCGCTCAAGGCCGCACCCGCCGCACTGCGCCGCCGGGTGCTGCGCGGCTGGCTGCTCGGCGCGGGTGTGAGCGAACTCACCGACGCCCATTTGCGCTCCGTGGACGCCCTGGTGGCTGATTGGCGTGGTCAAGGGGGCGTCGCGGTGCCCGGCGGGTTGGTGGCCGGGCGCGCGCATGACAGGCTGGTCCTCGACCGTTCTTTGTGACTGAGGGGAAGCCGCGGTGTACGAGGGCGACATTGCCTCCGTGCTCGTTTCCGAGCAGCAGATCCAGGAGAAGACCGCCGAGCTGGCGACGAAGATCGCCGCCGACTACCCGACTGACGGACGCTCCTCGGACCTGCTGATGGTCGGCGTCCTCAAGGGCGCGGTGATGTTCATGGCGGATGTGGCCAGGGCGCTGCCCGTGCCGGTCCAGCTGGACTTCATGGCCGTCAGCTCCTACGGCTCCGCCACCTCCTCCTCGGGGGTGGTCCGCATCCTCAAGGACCTGGACCGGGACATCGCCGGCCGGGACGTGCTGATCGTCGAGGACATCATTGACTCCGGCCTGACCCTGTCCTGGCTGCTGAAGAACCTGGCCTCGCGCCGCCCGGCCTCGCTGGAGGTCTGCACGCTGCTGCGCAAGCCGGACGCGGTCAAGGTGGACGTGCCGGTCAAGTACGTCGGCTTCGACATCCCGAACGAGTTCGTGGTCGGCTACGGCCTCGACTACGCCGAGCGCTACCGCGACCTGCCCTACATCGGCACCCTGGATCCCAAGGTCTACACCACCTGATCAGCAGTTCGGCCGGCAGCGGCGCTGGATCAGCGCGTCCATCAGCACCGAGCGGATGTCCGTCGCCTCCCGCGCCGCGTAGGCCTTGCCCCCGGTCACCTTCGCGACCTGCTGCAACGCGTTGAGGTCGGCATCGGGCCCGAGTCCGATGCCGATCACCGGCACCGGCTGGGCCGGGTCGGCCTCCGCGGTCAGCGTCTGCACCAGGCCGTTGAGGTCCAGGCCGGAGCGGTTGTCGTTGGCGCCGTCGGTGATCAGCACCACCGAGTTGACCCGCTTGCTGTCGAAGTCCTTCTTCACCGTGCGCACCGCGGCCAGCAGCGTGTCGTAGAGCGCGGTGTTGCCCTTGACCTTGCCGGGCAGGGTGGCCGCGGCCACGCCCAGCGCGGCCCGCCGGTTCATCCCGGCCATCGGCTCGGCCAGCGCGCCCAGGCCGACCAGCTCGCTCCAGTGCCGGTTCGGCGCGTGGTCGGTGGAGAAGGCCCACAGGCCGATGTGCGTGGTGTCCGGCAGCAGGCCCAGCGCGGTGCTCGCGGCGTCGCGGGCCAGCTCGATCCGGGACTGGCCGTTGCCCGCCTTGGCCGCCATCGAGCCGGAGACGTCGATCACCGCCAGCATCCGGGCGTCCAGGGTCACCGCGCTGTAGGTGCGCAACACCTCGGCGGCCTGGTCAGGGGTGGGCAGCGGCAGCAGTGAGGGCGGGTTGGTGCTGACCCCGGCATCGGCCCAGGCCTGGTCCGCGCGGCCGCCGGGGTCGCGGAAACCGGCGTCCCGGAACCGCTTGCCGGTGCTCTCGTTGCGCAGGAACCGGCCGAAGGACTCGGCCGCCTCCCCGGTGCCCGGCGCCTCCTCCCTGCTGGCCACCCTGGTCAGCGGGTAGTCGAAGGCGATGGTGCCCTCCTCCGGGTAGAACGCGGTGGCCTTGGCGCCGACCCCGCGCCGGTTGTGCGCGATCACCGACTGCTCGGTCGCGGAGAAGGCGGGCGCGGTCTCCGGCTCGCCGGCCAGCTTGTCGAAGCCGTCGCGCACCAGCGGCATGGTGTTGCGGCCCACCCGCAGCAGCGCGGCCACCAGCTCCGGCCGGGGACTGCCGTCGGCGTTGCCCAGCAGCGAGCGGATCAGCATCAGCGTGGCCAGGCCCTCGGTGGTGCCTGCCGGGTCGCCGATGGAGGTGGCCACGCCGCCGTCGACCACCTTCCGCCAGGACACCACGCCACCGAGCTTCTCGCCGGTGCCCGGCCCGGCCACCACCACCAGCGGTGAGCTGGCCAGCGACTGGCCCGGTTCGATCGAGGCCACCGAGCTGGGCGCGGCCGAGGAGCCGACCTGCTGCTTGCCCCGCTGGGCCCACAGCGCGGAGTCCGGGATCCACAGCGCGGGCACCTTCTGACCTGGGATGGTCGGCCCGGTGATCTCGGCGGCCACGTCCGCGGAGTTCAGCGGGCGCACCTCCACCTTGACGCACTTGCCGGCCACCGAGGGCCTGCCCTGGTGGAACTCGTCCGCGGCGGCCTTGACCACCGGCTCCACCGCGGCGGCCGCGGTCACGTACAGCGGAAGCTCGCCCGCGCAGCCGCCTGCCGGGTCCCACAGCCGCAGCGCGACCACGGTGGCCCCGGCCGCGACGACAACACCCAGCAGCGCGCCGAGGGGGAGTGCGGCCCTCTTCAGACCGGCGCTGGGCCTGGACAGCTGGTGACGACCAGACATGGCCCTTCGAGACCCTTCCGTATAGAAAATCCTGCACTAACTTCCACCTGATATGGTGGAGAATTTTTCGCACCCCGACTTCTGCGATCACGGAGAATGACACGTTCACCCCTCCGTGGAAAGCGGCCGCCTTCGCCCTCACTCGTACGGATCAGTGGCCTCCAGCGTTCAGCGACCGGGGTTGAACCGAACGGGCCAGCTCGCAGTGGTGGGGGTCACGCCGGCGAGACCTGGGTCACCTGGGGAACCAGAGTGGGCACTCGGCCGTTGGCAAGGCGAAACAGTCCGTGGGCGGCCGGTCCGCTCACCGAGCCGCTACACCATGGGCGGTACGCTGGTCGGACGATGGTTTCCCGCTCCGCGTCAGCGGCGGGTGCTCCGTTGCCCGGCACGCAAGTCAGGGAGGGTGGAGGCCGCCCCGCGGCCGCACGTTAATGGACCGCAAGCGCCTGCTCCGCAACCCGCTGATCTGGATCGTCGCGGCGTTGCTGCTCTACTACGCGTTCAGCGTCCTGCTCGATGACGCACGTGGCTTCTCCCAAGTAACCACGTCCAAGGTCATCGAGCAGCTGAAGAACGGCAACGTCAAGGAAGCGGTCCTCGAGGACAAGGAGCAACGGCTCCGCGTCAGCCTGACCAACCCGGTCGACGGCAAGGACAAGCTGATCACCTACTTCCCCGCGCAGAGCGCGGACGACATCCTGGGCCAGCTGGAGAACGCCAAGGGCGTCACCGGCGGCTGGGACGTCAAGGTCACCCAGGAGTCCGTGCTCCTGCAGGCCCTGTTCTACCTGATACCGGCCGGCCTGCTGCTGCTGTTGTTCCTCTGGATGATGAACAACGCCCAGGGCGGCGGGAACCGGGTGCTCAACTTCGGCAAGTCCAAGGCCAAACAGCTGTCCAAGGACATGCCCAAGACCACCTTCTCCGACGTCGCGGGCGCCGACGAGGCGGTGGAAGAGCTCTACGAGATCAAGGACTTCCTGCAGAACCCCGGCCGCTACCAGGCGCTCGGCGCGAAGATCCCCAAGGGCGTGCTGCTCTACGGCCCGCCCGGCACCGGCAAGACGCTGCTGGCCCGCGCGGTCGCCGGTGAGGCCGGCGTGCCGTTCTACTCGATCTCCGGTTCGGACTTCGTGGAGATGTTCGTCGGCGTCGGCGCCTCCCGGGTGCGCGACCTGTTCGAGCAGGCCAAGCAGAACGCGCCCTGCATCGTCTTCGTCGACGAGATCGACGCGGTCGGCCGCCACCGCGGCGCCGGCCTCGGCGGCGGGCACGACGAGCGCGAGCAGACGCTGAACCAGCTGCTGGTGGAGATGGACGGCTTCGACTCCCGCGGCGGGATCATCCTGATCGCGGCGACCAACCGGCCGGACATCCTCGACCCCGCGCTGCTGCGTCCCGGCCGGTTCGACCGGCAGATCCCGGTGGCCGCACCTGACATGCGCGGCCGTCGGCAGATCCTGCACGTGCACTCCAAGGGCAAGCCGCTGGACCCCGACGTGGACATGGACTCGCTGGCCAAGCGCACCGTGGGCTTCTCCGGCGCCGACCTGGCCAACGTGATCAACGAGGCCGCGCTGCTCACCGCCCGCCAGAACGGCACCCTGATCAACGCCGCCGCGCTGGAGGAGTCGGTGGACCGCGTGGTGGGCGGTCCGGCCCGCAAGAGCCGGATCATCTCCGAACGCGAGAAGAAGATCGCCGCCTACCACGAGGCAGGGCACGCGCTGGCCGCGTGGGCCATGCCCGACCTGGAGCCGGTCTACAAGGTCACCATCCTGCCCCGCGGGCGCACCGGCGGACACGCGCTGGTCGTGCCCGAGGACGACAAGGAGCTGATGACCCGCTCGGAGATGATCGCCAGGCTGGTCTTCGCCCTCGGCGGCCGCGCGGCGGAGGAGCTCGTCTTCCACGAGCCCACCACCGGAGCCTCCAGCGACATCGAGCAGGCCACCAAGATCGCCCGCGCGATGGTCACCGACTACGGCATGAGCTCCCGGCTGGGCGCGGTGAAGTACGGCAAGAACGAGGGCGAGCCGTTCCTCGGCCGCTCCATGGGCCACCAGGCCGACTACTCCCTCGAGGTCGCGCACGAGATCGACGAGGAGGTGCGCAAGCTCATCGAGGCCGCGCACGACGAGGCCTGGGACGTGCTCAACACCTACCGGGACGTCCTGGACGACCTGACCCGCGAGCTGATCGAGCGGGAGACCCTCCAGCGCAAGGACCTGGAGCGGATCTTCGAGTCGGTGGAGAAGCGCCCGCGGATCACCCTGTTCAACGACTTCGGCGACCGCACCCCCTCGGACCGCCCGCCGATCAAGACCCCCGGCGAGCTGGCCAAGGAGCGCGGCGAGCCGTGGCCCCCGGTCCAGGAGGAGGCGCCCACCCCGGTCGCCACCGTCCCCGGCGGCAACGACCTGCCCGGCGGCCCGCCCTACCCGCAGCCGGAACCGGGTCCCAACGGCGCGCCCGCGCCGAACCCGTACCCGCCGCAGCCGCCGACTGGCTGGTCGGCCCAGCCGACCCAGCCGGTCCCCTCGGCGGGCCCGCCCTACTACGGCGCGCCCCCCGGCTGGACCCCGGCCACGGTGCCCGGCGGCCAGCAGTGGCCGGCCCAGCAGCCGCAGCCGGGCAGCCAGCCCGCCGAGCAGCCGCAGAACAAGCCGACGGACAACCGGGACCCCAGCACCACCCGGCCGATCGACTCCGAACCGCCGGACGGCAACCGCTGAACACGGACAAGCACCAAGGACGGCCCGCCTTCGACCACACCCGCGCGGAGGCGGCCGTCCGCGAACTGCTCCTGGCCTGTGGCGAGGACCCGGACCGGGATGGCCTCAAGGACACCCCGGCCCGGGTCGCCCGCGCCTACCGCGAGATGTTCGCGGGCCTGTACACCGAACCCGACTCGGTGCTGAACAAGACCTTCGACGAGTCCCACGAGGAACTGGTCCTGGTCAAGGACATCCCGATGTACTCGACCTGCGTGCCGAGCAAGCAGACGGTCAACGCCGTCGGCGGCCGCAAGGCGGCCAGGGACGTCCGCATCGGCGACCGGTTGTGGACGCTGGCCGACGGCAGGGTGCGGCAGACCGAGGTCACCGAGGTCACCGCCCGCCCAGCCCGTGAGCTGGTCGAGGTGACGACCGAGGAAGGGCGCTTCGTCCTGACCCCGGACCACCCGCTGGCGACCCCGGAGGGCTGGCAGGAGGCCAAGGACGTCGGCGGCAGCCGTCTGGAGTGGACGCCGTTGGTGGATCTCGGCGCGCGGCTCGCGCGGCCGCTGGCGCACGCGGCGGTCCGGGCACCGGTGCTCGCGGGTGCGGACGACTGGACGTTGCGGCACGGGTTCGCCATGGACTCGCACCGCACCGAACTGGTCGACTCCCGCTGGACCCGGGTGCTGTCGGTGCGGCCGGTACACGCCGTCGAGACCGTCTACAGCTTCACCTGCGACCCGCACCCGACCTTCCTGGTGGCCGGGCACCTGACGCACAACTGTGAGCACCACCTGGTGCCCTTCCACGGGGTCGCGCACGTCGGGTACATCCCGAACGCCCACGGCCGGGTCACCGGCCTGTCCAAGATCGCGCGGCTGGTCGACCTGTACGCCAAGCGGCCGCAGGTGCAGGAACGGCTGACCTCGCAGGTGGCCGACGCGGTGGTGCGCAAGCTGGATCCGCGCGGGGTGATCGTGGTGATGGAGGCCGAACACCTCTGCATGGCGATGCGCGGGATCCGGAAACCGGGGTCGCGCACCGTCACGTCAGCCGTTCGTGGTCTGCTGAAGACCTCGGCCTCCTCTCGGGCCGAGGCGCTGGAGCTGATCAAGGGACGGTGAACGTGATGGGAGCGGCGCTGCATCGGCTGCTGCCCGACCCCGGCCGGTGTGTCGTCATGGGCGTGGTCAACGTGACCCCGGACTCCTTCTCTGACGGTGGCCGCTACCTGGACACCGCGGACGCGGTGGCCCACGGCATCGAGATGCACCGCAGGGGGGCGGACCTCGTCGACGTCGGCGGGGAGTCCACCCGGCCGGGTGCGGAGCGGGTGGCGCCGGAGGTGGAGGCGGCCAGGGTGGTGCCGGTGATCCGGGAGCTGGCCGCCGAGGGTGTGCTGGTCAGTGTGGACACCATGCGCGCCGAGGTGGCGGTGGCCGCGCTGGCGGCGGGGGCGAGCATCGTCAACGACGTCTCCGGCGGGCTGGCCGACGAGCGGATGGCCTCGGTGGTCGCCGAGGCCGGCGTGCCGTGGATCCTGATGCACTGGCGCGGGCACAGCGCAGGTATGGACCTGCTGGCCAGCTACCGGGACGTGGTCGCCGACGTGCGCGCCGAGCTCTCCGCCAGGGTGGACGCGGCGCTGGCCGCCGGAGTGGCCCCGGAGGCGCTGGTGATCGACCCCGGGCTGGGCTTCGCCAAGACCGACCGGCACAACTGGGCCCTGCTGCAACACCTGGACCAGCTCATCGACCTCGGCTTCCCGGTGCTGGTCGGCGCGTCCCGCAAGCGGTTCCTGGGTAGCCTGCTGGCCGGGCCCGGCGGTTCGCCGCGCAGCCCGGACGGCCGCGAGGCGGCCACCTCCGCGGTCTCCGCGCTGGCCGCCGCGGCCGGGGCGTGGGGGGTGCGGGTGCACGACGTGCACGGATCGCTGGACGCGGTCGCGGTGGCCTCGGCCTGGGCTCGTGGCGGCGTGCGCGCGCCGGTCACGGCGGAGAAGGGGGATCGGTGACCGACCGGATCACGCTGACCGGCCTGCGGGTGCGCGGGCACCACGGCGTCTTCGAGCACGAGAAGCGGGACGGCCAGGACTTCCTCATCGACATCACGGTGTGGCTGGACCTGGACGTGGCGGCCGAGACCGACGACCTGGCCGACACCCTGGACTACGGCGCGCTGGCCCAGCGGGCCGCCGCGATCGTCGGCGGCGAGCCGTACGACCTGATCGAGACGGTGGCCGCGCGGGTGGTCGACGAGGTGATGACCGACCGGCGGGTGCACGCCGCCGAGGTCACCGTGCACAAGCCGTCCGCGCCGATCCCGCTGACCTTCGCCGATGTCGCGGTCACCGCCCGGCGGTCCCGCCGGGCCCGCGGCAAAACGGCCGTGGACTTCTGAGCCGATGAGCGCCGCGGTGCTCTCCCTCGGCTCGAACCTGGGGGACCGGCTCGGTCACCTCCAGTTCGCCGTGGACGGCTTCGGCGCGGCGGTGCGGGCGGTGTCGCCGGTCTACGAGACCGCCCCGTGGGGCGTGACCGACCAGGACGACTTCCTCAACGCGGTGCTGCTGGTCGAAGATCCGGCCACCGACGAGTGGGGGTGGCTGCGCCGTGGCCAGGAACTGGAGAATGCGGCCGGCCGGGTCCGGACCCTGCGGTGGGGGCCGCGGACCCTGGACGTCGACGTGGTGACCGTCCACGGGGTGCGTTCGGCGCACCCCGACCTGCTGCTGCCGCATCCGGGCACCCCGGAGCGGGCCACCGTGCTCGCGCCCTGGCTGGACGTCGAGCCCGCCGCGGTCCTGCCCGGCCACGGCCCGGTCGCCGCGCTGCTGGCCGCGCTGTCGCTGGACGGGGTGCGCAGGCGGGATGATCTTCCGCTCACGCTCCCGCCGGCGTAGGAGGCCGAGGTGACGCACCACCGCCCCGGTGAGGCCGTGCTGCTCGCGGAGTCCGCGCTGCGGTCCGCGCGGTCGCTGGCCGAGCGGGGCAAGGACGCCGAGGCCGAGGCGGTGTGCCGGGAGGGCCTGACCGAGCTGCCCGGCCCGCTCTCCGAGGAGACCGACCGGCTGCGGGTGGAGCTGCTCGAACTGCTCCTGCTGCTCACCGAACCGCGCTGGAGCCGCAGCCCGGAGTACCGCGCGGCCAACCCGGTGGAGCGCTGGGCCGCCGACGCCGAGGCCGCCGCGGCCCGGATCGGCGACCTCCAGCTGCGGATCAGGGCGGCCTCGGTGGCCGGCCGGGTGCTGCACCGCACCCAGGGCGTGGAGGCGGCGCTGGCCGTGCAGCGGCGGGCGGTGGAGCTGGCCAGCCAGAGCGGGGACGCGGTGGTGCAGTTCCTCACCCTGTCCGCCTATGGCCGGGAGCTGACCAAGCGGGACCTGCGGGCCGGGCTGGCGGTGCTGCTGGAGGCGGAGAAGCGGGCCAAGGCCAGCCCGGAGATCACCGGCAGCCGGTCCACGGTGCTGCGCGGGGCGTTCCGGCGGACCGAGCTGGAGATCGGCGTCGGCGAGTTCGACGCCGGCTACCTGGGCATTGCCAAGACCAGGCTGGAGTTCGTGGCGGCCCGGCTGCGCGCCGAGCCGGAGTCGGCCTCGCTGCTGCCCATCGCCCTGAACCACCTGGCCAAGGCGCAGCTGGCGATCGGGCTGTGGGACCCGGCCGCGGACACCCTGACCGAGGCGGTCGGGCTGGGCGACGGCGCGCCGGATCCGTGGCACGCCTACAACCTGGCGCTGTTCGGCCGGTTGCGGGTGGAGCTGGGCGACCTGGCCGCCGGGGTGCACGTGCTGGAGTCGGCGTGGGCGGAGACCGGCCGCACGCCCTCGGTGACCGTGGCCACCTTGGTGTGCAACCTCTACGCCGAGGGCCTGCTGCTCACCGCGGGCCGCCGGGCGGACGTGCTGGGCGCGGTGGAGGAGCTGCTGGCGGCCAACTTGGAACGCTGCCAGCGGGTGTCCATGGTGCGCAGCGAGGTGCTGGCGCATTCGCTGCTGGCCCGGCTGCACCTGGCCATGGACGAGCTGCCGCAGGCGCAGGCGGCCAGCGCGGCCGCGGTCGAGCTCTACGCCAGGCGCGGCCCGCTGCCGACGGTGCGCGGCGAGGAGATCCTGTACTGGCACGCGGAGACGCAGCGGCGTTCAGGGCGCGCCGACGCCGCGGTGGAGACCCTGGCCCGCGCCCGGCAGCTGGTGCGGGCCAAGGCGAACTCGCTGGACCCCGAGCTGCGCGAGTTCTTCCTGGCGGTGCCGCTGAACCAGCGCATCGCCGAGCCGATGGCCGGGGTGGCCGAGGGAATGGGGAGCATATGAGGTTCACCAGGGCCCGCGACCTCGTCGTGCCGGGGCTGGTGCTCGCGGTTGTGTCTTATCTCGCACTGCGGCTGGCCTACGGCTACGTGCCCAGGGTGCCGGTGCTGGCCGGGGCCACCCTGCTGCCGGTCGCGCTCGGCGAGCTCTGGTGGGGGTTCGTGCTGCGCGGCCGGATCCAGCGCCGTCCGCACGCCCGCGTGCTGGAGCCGTTGGTGGCCGCCCGCTCGGTCGCGCTGGCCAAGGCGTCCTCGCTGGCGGGGGCGGTGCTGCTCGGGGTGTGGCTGGGCATGATCGCCTATGTGCTGCCGTTGCAGGGGCAGCTGGCCGCGGCCGAGAACGACCTGGTGCCCGCGGTGCTGGGCGCGGTCAGCGCGGCCGCGTTGATCGCCGCCGGGCTGTGGCTGGAGCACTGCTGCCGCACGCCGGACCTGCCGGAAGACCGGGACGCACCGTGATGGCGAGATCGCTGTCCGTTGATTTTTTCGTCCCCGGATCGACTTCATTACCAATCCGGAACCTGGTGGACAGGTCTCGAACGGATAACTCCCGGGTACCGTAGGGGTCATGAACGGCCGCAGCGACTCGACCGCCGAGCCTCGCAGCATGGCCCGCGGTAACGGAATGCTGCTGCTCGGAGCGGTTTTGCTCCTGGCGGCGACCGCCGCGGCAGTGCTCGTGGTCAGCGACGATGCCCGATGGTTGCGGCTGGGCGTGGTCGCGGCCCTGTGGGCGGCCCTGGTCGGCGCCTTCGCCGCCGCGCGGTACCGCAAGCAGGCCGGCGAGCGGGCCCAGCGCGCCGAGGAGCTGCACCGGGTCTACGAGCTGGAGCTGGAGTGCGAGGTCGCCGCCCGGCGCGAGTACGAGCTCGACTTCGAGGCCAAGACCAGGGAGCGGATCGAGGCGGAGTCCCGCAGCGACCTGGACGACCTGCGCAAGGAGCTGCGCGCGCTGCGGGAGAACCTGGAAGCGCTGCTGGGCGGTGAGGTGCTGGTCGAACGAGTGGCCTTACGCGCCGAGTCGACCCGCATGCGCTCTCTGCCCGACCAGTCCCGCCGCCTGGCCATCTCCGACCGCTCCGACCGGGTCATCGCCTCCGCCGAGGAGCGCATCCGCAAGATCACCGCGGGCACGGTGGAGCCGGTGCGCGCGCAGGCCACCCGGCAGGAGGAGAGCACCCAGCTGATCCCCGCGGTGCGCCCCGAGCGCAAGGAGCAGCCGCCCGCGGAAGTGCGTGCCGACGCCGCCCGCACCGCCTTCGTCTCCAAGGAGGCCATGCGCGCCGAGGCGCAGCGCCGGGAGAACCGCCCGGCCGCCCCGCAGCGCCAGCACGTGCCGCCGCGCAAGCAGACCACCCCGGAACCCAGCCGCCCCGACGTGCAGCGGGACCGGCAGCAGCCGCGCCGCGAACCCGAACGCCGTGAGCCGGAGCGCCGCGAGCCGGAACCGGCCTTCGCCGAGACCGCCCGGCTGACCAGGCAGGCCCAGCCGCAGCCGCCGGCCAAGCCGCAGCCGGCGCAGCGCCCGGAGTTCCGCCGCCCGGAACCGGCCAGTGCCTCCATCGTGGCCGAGCTGGACGGCGGCGCGTCCACCTGGACCGAGACCCCGCCCGCCCGGCCGTCCCGCCCGGAACCCGCGGTGACCCGCGGCGAGGTGATCGGCAGCGGCCAGGTGCAGCGCCCGGCCCAGCCCGCGCGCCCGGCCGAGCGCCCCGAGGTGCTGCCCACCGTCGGTGATCGTCACCCCGGGACCGGTCAGCCCTCGGTGATCGACCAGACTGAGGCGGTGGCCCGTCGCTACCGTCCCGACCCGGAACCCAACGAGCCCGCCGCGACCCCGTCCTGGGCGTTCGACGCCGGCTCCCCGTCGACCGGCTCCTCCTGGGACGCCGAGTCCACCGGCCGCAGGCGCAAGCCCGAGGGCGAGGAACCCCAGGGCCGCAGGCGCAAACCCGAGTACGAGGAGCCCCCGGCCACCGCCGCGGGCCGCCGCCGCAAGCCAGAACCGGAACCCGAGCCCGAGGACGCCGGTGGCGGTCGCCGCCGCAAGCCGGAGAGCTCCTGGGACGCCATGGGCGGCTGGAACCCCGAACTCTCCGACGACGCGGGCCGCCCCAAGGTGGACCCGGACACCGGCGCGCACGGCGGTGGCGGCAAGTCGGTCAGCGAACTGCTGGCCGCGCACGGCAACACCGAGCCGCCGCGCCGCCGCCGTCGCAAGGACTAGCTCTCCGGGGTCAGCGCCGCCGCGCAGGCGGTGAGATCACCGTGCAACCGCCGCTGGTCCGCACTCGTCAGTGGCGTGAGCATCCGCCGTTCGACCGCGCGCACCGCCACGCTGGCCCGGCGCAGGTGCTCGCGCCCGGCCGCGGTGAGCTCGGTGGGTAGCGCCCGCCCGTGCGGCGCGCTGGCCGGCCGGGTGACCAGGCCGCGCTCCTGCAGGCCGCGCAGCACCCCGTTCATGGACTGGCGGGTGACGAACGCGCCGCGGGCCAGCTCGGCGTTGGACAGCCCCGGGCGCTGACCGAGCAGTTCGAGGCAGGCGTACTGCGGCACGGTGAGCTCCAGCGGCCGCAGCGCGGCGTCCATCCCGGCGCGCAGCGCGGCGGCGGCCTGCTTGAGCGCGTAACCCACCGACTCCGTCAGCTCGCCGACCGGTTCTCCTTGACTCATGTCAGGATCTTGACACATACTCCCTATGTCAATGTCCTGACATAGGGAGCACGCACATGACCGTCACCGGACCGGACTTCCTCGCCCTGCAGGTCCGCGACCTGGACCGCGCGGCCGAGTTCTACGAGACCCGCCTCGGGCTGCGCAGGCGGCAGCCCAGCCCGCCGGCCGCGGTGGTGTTCGACACCAGCCCGATCCCGTTCGCGGTGCGCGAACCGCTGCCCGGCGTCGACCTGGACGCCGCCATCCCTCGGCCGGGCGTCGGGGTGGCCCTGTGGCTGCACGCCGAGAACGCCCAGGCCCTGCACGACGAGCTGGTCGCCGCGGGGGTGCCGATCCCGGTCGCGCCGGTGGACGGCCCGTTCGGGCGCACGTTCACCTTCACCGACCCCGACGGGTACGCCGTCACCATCCACGACCGGGCCTGAAGTGGCTACTTGTCCACGTCGCCGACGATCACCGCGAAGGAGCCCAGCACCGCGGGCAGTGCGGCGACCGGGGTGCCCGGCAGTAGGGCGGCCAGGGCCTGGATGTTGTTGAAGGAGGGGGTACGCAGCTTGAGTCGCCATGGCGTCTTCTCGCCACGGGAGCTCAGGTGCACGCCGGAGACGCCCAGCGGGGCCTCGCCCCAGGTGTAGACCGAGCCCTCGGGTGCCTTGACCGCCTTGGGCAGGCGCAGGTTCACCGGGCCGCTGGGCAGCCTGGTCAGGCACTCGCGGGCCAGGCGCAGGGACTGCCCGACCTCGCCGGTCAGGCAGCGGACCCTGGCCAGCGCGTCGCCCTCGGTGGCCAGCACCGGGGTGAGGTCCAGCTCCGGGTAGGCCGAGGTGGGGGAGTCCCGGCGCAGGTCGAAGTCCAGGCCGCTGGCCCTCCCGGCCGGGCCGGTGACGCCGAGGGCCATCGCGTCGGCCGCGCTGAGCACGCCGACCCCTTGGTGCGCCTGGACGAACTCCGCTGAGTCCACAGTGGACTGAATCGCGGACAGTGCGTTGTCCACAATGGACAGAGCGGCGGTCGCGTGCTCGGTCCAGCCCGCAGGCACGTCCTCGCGCAGGCCGCCGATGCGGCTGGCCATGAAGTGGATCCGGCCGCCGGATGCCTCCTCCATCACCGCCTGGACCGCCTGGGTCCCGGCCTGCGCGGCGGCGGTGGCCGCGGTGGTGGCGCCGTCGGCGGCGCGGGTCAGCGGGGTCAGGAAGATCAGGTGGGCGAGCAGGCGGTTCAGCTCGCACAGCAGGGTGCGCAGCCACAGTGCGCGGGCCGGCACGTCCATCCCGGTCATCCGCTCCACCGCCTGGGCCACCACCACCTCGTTGCAGAAGGCGGCCAGCCAGTCGTGCCGGTTGGCCAGGGTCAGCACCTGCCGGTAGTCGCGCACCTCGAACAGCTTCTCCGCGCCCCGGTGCAGGTGGCCGACCAGCGGCTCGGCCGAGGTGATCAGGTGCGACTCGTCCAGGGTGAGCCGCAGCCGGTAGGCCCCGTGCGCCGAGGGGTGCAGCGGGCCGAGGTCGACCACCCGGTCCACCCCGAGATGGGCCGCGCCCGCGCCGACTCCGACGATCTCCTGCCTGCTCACGCCGGTCATGCTCGCACGAGCTCCGGCGCGGGCGTGCCCTCGGTGCTGTGCAGCAACCAGTGGAAGCCGCCCATCCCGGCCGGGTCCAGCAGCTCCCGCGCCCGGCCCGCGGCGGCGGTCGCGGCCAGCCAGGCGGCCGGGTCGGTGGCGGCCAGCCCGGACGGTGGCGCGGTCGCGCTGACCCCCAGCGCGCGCAGCGCGTCGGCCTGGCCGATCAGCGCGGTGGGCAGGTCGAGCGCGGCGGCGCAGGCGTCCACCGCCACGTGCGCGGTGAGGTCGCAGGAGCCGTCCGGCACCGGCGCGACCTGCCGTCCGGCCCGGTACCCGGTCAGCGTGCCGTGCTCGGGCCGCGCGCCGGCCAGGTGCCCGTAGTCCACCGCCAGCGCCGCCCCGCGTACCCGGCGCACCGCGTCCGCCCAGGCCGCGTCCCTGGTGCTGCCGACCTCCGCGCGGGTGCCGTCCGGCCACCACCGCCGCAGCCAGTCCAGCTCTGCCGGACCGGCCACCGGCCCCAGGTGCTCGGTGCCCGCGTCGTCGACCAGCAGCCGGTGCCATCGTCCATTGTGGACAGTGACGACCGGGCAGGGGATCGCGTCCAGCCACTCGTGCCCGACCAGCAGCCCGACCACCTCCCCAGGCAACTCACGGGACCACCGGACTCCAGGTGCCTCACGGCCGGGCCCCAGTTCCACCGCCGTCACTCGCAACCGCCTGGCCAGCGCGGACGGGGCCAGCCGGGCCACCGCCTCGGCCAGTTCGCCGCCACCGGCCCCGACATCAGTGAAGTCCACAGTGGACGGTCGGCCAAGGCCGTGGTCCACCCGGTCCAGCAGGCACAACAGGGCCTCGGCGAGCTCGGGGCCGATCAGTGGCGCGGTGCGGAAATGCCCGCTCGGGCGCTCACCCCGGGTAAAGAACCCCCCATCGGAGTACAACGCATTCCACCAGGCGTCCTGCCAGTCCAGCATGTGCTGACCGTAAAGTCTTGATCGTGACCGCGCCTGAAGCCCCCGTCTCGCCTCGGCTCGACCAGTTCGCCCGGCGTCGCCGGGCCGTGCTGGGCTCCGTGCTCGGCCTGATCGTGCTGGGGGTGTCCGGCCTGGTGCTGCTGGGCGTGGCCACCTCGCGGGTCGGGTTCGAGGCCGTGCTGGTCGGCGCGCTGGCCGCGCTGCTGCCGGTGATCCCGGTGGTCGGCGCCTTCCTCTGGGTGGACCGCTGGGAGCCCGAACCGGCCAAGCTGCTGGTGGCGGCCTTCCTCTGGGGCGCCTGCGGGGCCACCGCGAGCGCGCTGCTGGTCAACGACACCGCCCAGCACCTCGGCGAGATCCTGCTCGGCCAGGACCAGGGCGACCTGATCACCTCGGTCATCTCCGCGCCGCTGGTGGAGGAGGCGGGCAAGGGCCTGTTCGTGGTGGCGCTGCTGTGGCGGCGGCGGCACGAGTTCGACGGGATCGTGGACGGCATCGTCTACTCCGGCCTGGTCGCGGCCGGTTTCGCCTTCACCGAGAACATCTTCTACTTCGGCCGCGCCTTCGCCGAGTACGGCCTCGGCGGCATCAGCAGCGGCGTGATCGCGGTGTTCATCCTGCGTGGCCTGCTCTCCCCGTTCGCGCACCCGCTGTTCACCGTGATGCTGGGCATCGGCGCCGGGATCGCGGCCTCCACCGGCAACCGGGCGGTCAAGGTGCTGGCCCCGCTGGGCGGCTTCCTGCTCGCGGTCACCCTGCACGCGCTGTGGAACGGCGCGGCCACCTTCGGCGGCGGGCTCGGCTTCATCAACACCTACTTCGCCATCATGGTGCCGATCTTCCTGGCCACCGTGGCGCTGGTGATCTGGCAGCGCCGCCGCGAACAGCGGGTGGTGACCGGCGAACTGCCGGAGATGGCCAGGATGGGCTGGATCGCGCCCAGCGAGGTCAAGCTGCTCGCCACCCTGCCCGGCCGCCGCTGGTGGCGCAGCGCCGTGCACAAGCGCTCCGGCGAGCGCGCCTCCCGCGCGGTGGCCGAGTACCAGGTCGCGGTCACCGAGCTCGCCTTCCTCCGGCACCGCATCGGACCCGGCCCGGCCCCACGCGAGCTGGCCGACCGGCACGCCGAGCTCCTGGTCGCCCTCACCCGCGCCAGGGAGATCGCCAGCGGTTAGGGCGGGCCAGGTGGATCTCGTCCGCGATCGTCGGGCCCAGGTCGTTGCTGGCGGCACTGCCGGAACGACCACGTACAACCCGGTACGCGACCGTCCCGGCAGCACCACCAGCAACGACCTGGACTCCGACGCTCATCGAACGAGATCCACCTGGCCCGCCCTGGCTGAGCGCGACTGGTCACAATCAGCTGCCTGACGGCGGGCACGGGGTTACCGTGCCCTCGCCGTCCGGTACCCGCACAGGAGCGGGACTGGAACGCTGGAAGAGGACACCATGACCGACCGACCAGCCCGACTCGCCGTTGGCGTTGTCTCCGCGGGCCGGGTCGGCGCCGTGCTCGGCGCGGCGCTGGCCAGGGCCGGACACCACGTGGTCGCGGCCTCGGCCGTCTCCGCCGCCTCCCAGCGCCGGGCCGAGGCGCTGCTGCCCGAGGCGGCCGTGCTGCCGCCGGACGAGGTGGCCGGACGCGCCGACCTGGTCCTGCTCGCGGTGCCGGACGACGAGCTGTCCGGACTGGTCCGCGGCCTGATCGCGACCGGTTCGCTGCGCGGGGGCCAGATCGTGGCGCACACCTCCGGCGCGCACGGCACCGGCCCGCTGGCCCCGGCCGCCGAGCTGGGCGCGCTGCCGCTGGCCCTGCACCCCGCGATGACCTTCACCGGCCGCCCGGAAGACCTGCAGCGCCTGGTGGCCTGCCCGTTCGGGGTCACCGCCCGGGACGGCGACGAGATCGCCTGGCACGTGGCCGAGGCGCTGGTGGTGGAGATGGGCGCGGAACCGGTGCGCATCCCGGAGGCGGCCCGCGCGCTCTACCACGCCGCGCTGGCGCACGGGGCCAACCACCTCGTCACCCTGGTCGCCGAATGCGCGGACCTGTTGCGCAAGGCCGGGGTGGGCGATCCGGCCCGGTTGCTGGGGCCGCTGCTCTCGGCCGCGCTGGACAACTCGCTGCGGCTGGGTGACCGCGCCCTGACCGGTCCGGTGGCCCGGGGCGATGTCGGTACGATTCGCACGCATCTGGGCGTGCTGCGGGCGGAGTCGCCCGAATCGCTGCCCGCCTACCAGGCGCTGGCCCACCGCACCGCCGAGCGCGCGGTGGCCGCGGGCCTGCTCCGGCCTGGTCAGGCCGAGGCGGTCCACTTCGAACTCGACGAGGAGCAACCATGACCGGGCAACGGCCCTTCACGCCCGGCGAGCTGACCGTGCACCACTCGCCCGAGGAGCTGGGCAAGGTCACCAGGGCGCTGCGCGCGACCGGCCGCAAGGTCAACCTGGTGCCCACCATGGGCGCGCTGCACGAGGGCCACCGGGCGCTGATCCGCCGCGCCCGCCGCATTCCCGGCACGGTCACCGCGGTGTCGATCTTCGTCAACCCGCTCCAGTTCGGCCCGGACGAGGACTTCCACCGCTACCCGCGCCCGCTGGAAGCCGATCTGGACGCCTGCCGCGAAGAAGGTGTCGACCTGGTCTTCAACCCCGCGCCGGAGGCCATGTACGGCACCGGCGCCGGCGTCACCGTGCACCCCGGCCCGCTCGGCGCGGAGCTGGAAGGCGCGATGCGGCCCGGCCACTTCGAGGGCGTGCTCACCGTGGTGGCCAAGCTGCTCAACATCGTCCGCCCCGACTACGCCTTCTTCGGCGAGAAGGACTACCAGCAGTTCGTGCTGGTCAAGCGGATGGTGGCGGATCTGAACCTGGAGAGTGCGATCGTCGGCGTGCCCATCGTGCGCGATGACGACGGACTCGCGCTCTCCTCGCGCAACGCCTACCTCAGCGAGGACGAGCGCCGGGCGGCGCTCGCGATCCCGGCGGCGTTGGCGGCGGGTGCGATGGCCGGTCCCGAAGGCCCGGCGGCGATCCTCGCCGCGGCCAGGGCGGCCGTCGAAGCCGAGTCCGGGCTCAGCCTGGACTACCTGGAGCTGCGGGCCAAGGACCTGGGCCCAGCACCGGAGAACGGCAAGGCGCGGCTGCTGATCGCGGCCCGCGCCGGGCGGACCCGCCTGCTCGACAACATCCAGCTGGCGGTCGGACACGGGGTCGACGAGCACGACGACACCTACAACCCGGCCGCCGGGCTCCCAGCTCGGGAACGGTGACAGGGAGGCAGCGCCATGTTCCTGACCATGCTCAAGTCCAAGATCCACCGTGCCACGGTGACCCAGGCCGACCTGCACTACGTCGGCTCGGTGACCGTGGACGAGGACCTCATGGACGCGTCCGGCCTGCTGGCCGGCGAGCGGGTCGCCATCGTGGACGTCAGCAACGGCGCCCGGTTGGAGACCTACGTCATCCCCGGCGAGCGCGGCAGCGGCGTGCTCGGCATCAACGGGGCCGCCGCGCACCTGGTGCACCCCGGTGACCTGGTCATCCTCATCGCCTACGGGCTGATGGAGGAGGCGGAGGCCAAGGCGTACAAGCCCAAGGTCGTCTTCGTCGACGCGGAGAACCGCATCGTCGAGCTCGGCGGCGACCCCGGCCACGCGCCGGAGGGCTCGGGCCTGACCAGCGGCGCGGTCACCGCGGAGACCGACGGCGCACCGCAGTCGGAGACGGTCGACGCGGCGCGCCTGGACGCGCTGCTCCAGGCCGAGAACTAGAGAGGACAACGCGGGTGCTGCTCGCCATCGACGTCGGCAACACCAACATCGTGCTCGGGCTCTACGACGGGTCAGGGGACGATGCGAAGCTGGTCAGGGACTGGCGGATGCGCACCGACGCCCGGATGACCGCCGACGAGCTGGCGCTGACCGTGCGCGGTCTGCTCGGCGAGCATGCGGGCCAGGTCACCGGGGTCTCCGCGCTGTCCACGGTGCCCTCGGTGCTGCGCGAGCTGCGGGTGATGCTGGGCCGCTACTTCGACGCGGTGCCCAAGGTCATCGTGCAGCCCGGCGTGCGCACCGGCGTGCCGCTGCTGGTGGACAACCCGAAGGAGGTGGGCTCGGACCGGGTGATCAACACCCTGGCCGCGCACCACCTCTACGACAGCGCCTGCGTGGTGGTCGACTTCGGCACCTCCACCAACATCGACGTCATCTCCGCCAAGGGCGAGTTCCTCGGCGGCGTGTTCGCCCCCGGCATTGAGATCTCGGTGGACGCCCTGGCCAGCCGCGCCGCCCAGCTGCGCAAGGTCGAGCTGGTCCGGCCGCGCTCGGTGATCGGCAAGAACACGGTGGAATGCCTCCAGTCCGGCATCCTGTACGGCTTCGCCGGGCAGGTGGACGGGCTGGTGCGGCGGATCATGGAGGAGCTGACCGCGGCGGGCGAGGAGAAGATCACCGTGATCGCCACCGGTGGGCTGGCCACGCTGGTGCTGGCGGAGTCGGCGACGATCGAGCACCACGTGCCGGATCTGACCTTGCTCGGTTTGCGCTTGGTCTACGAGCGCAACCTGCGGTGACATTGGCGCGCTCCGCGCGCTGGATTTTTCGCTCCTGAGTCGTGCGTTCGTGCCACGCCTCTTTCGCAACTGGGGATCGGTTCCTACTTGCGCACGACCGCTCGCGACACCGTGGTCACCAGGGGGAAGTCGAACTCGCCGTTCGCGGTGACCGGGTTGGTCTCCAGGTAGGCGCGGACCCGGCTGAGCAGGGCTTCCTGTTCGGCCGGGGGGCGGACCAGGGTGGGGGAGTGGGTGCTGACGGTGGCGGTCAGCGAAGCCGCGGTGCGGGGTTGTTTGTGGCTGAACTCGCGCAGTTCGTGGGGCTGGAACTCCGGGTGGTCCGGGATGCCGCGGCCGGAGCGGTCGCTGTAGCGGGCGCCCTTCTCGGCCAGGTCGGCGAAGCCGCGGACCCAGTCGACCCGGTCGTCGTCCAGGTTCCACAGCGCGGCCAGCACGCCGCCGGGGGTGAGCACCCTGGCGATCTCCGGCAGGGCCAGGTCCAGGTCGAACCAGTGCAGGGCCTGACCGACCAGCACCGCGTCCACCCGGCTGTCCGGCAGCGGGATGGCCTCGGCCGAGCCGGGCAGGGCGACCACGCCGCGCAACCGGCGGATGAGCTCCTCGCGCATGGCCGCATCCGGTTCCACCGCGATCACGTCCAGGCCCGCGCGCAGCAGCACCTCGGTCAGCTTTCCGGTGCCCGCGGCCAGGTCCAGCACCCGCAGCGGGCGGCGCCGCGCCACCGGGGCCAGCGCGAAGGTCACCGCGGCCTCCGGGTAGTCGGGGCGGTGGTCGGCGTAGCTCGCGGCCGCGGCGCCGAAGGAGCGGGCCCGGCGCGCGTGTTCGGTAGCGAGCGGATCGCTTTCGGTGAAGTCCGGCACAGCGAGAACCTATCCCGTTCGCATTACTCTCCGGGCACTCCGTAACCTGTGTTGCCGTGACAGAGCAGCCGCAGCACCAGCCCGTAACCAGCGACGACGACCTGCCGGAGCAGATGCGCGTCCGGCGCGAAAAGCGGGAGCGGCTGCTAGCCGAGGGCAAGGCGCCGTATCCGGTCGTGCTGGACCGCACCCACTCCCTCGCGCAGATCAGGGCCGCTTATCCCGATCTTGCGCCGGACACCCCCACCGGGGAAATCGTCGGCGTGACCGGCCGGGTCATGTTCCAGCGGAACACCGGGAAGTTGTGTTTCGCCACCCTGCGCGAGGGTGACGGTGTTGAGCTGCAGGCGATGCTGAGCCTGGACAAGGTGGGCGCGGAAGCGCTGGCCGCGTGGAAGTCCGACGTCGATCTCGGTGATCACGTGTTCGTGCGCGGCGAGGTGGCCACTTCGCGCCGTGGGGAACTGTCGGTCATGGTCACCGAATGGGAACTCGCGGCGAAGACGTTGCGCCCGTTGCCCGTTGCCCACAAGCAGCTCTCCGAAGAGACCAGGGTCCGGCAGCGTTATGTCGACCTGTTGCTCCGGCCGGAGGCACGGGATGCGGTGCGTATCCGGGCCGGTGTGATGCGTTCGCTGCGGGAGTCCTTCCACCGGCGGACTTTCACCGAAGTCGAGACACCGATGTTGCAGACGCTGCACGGCGGTGCCAGCGCTCGTCCGTTCACCACTCACTCCAATGCGTTCGACATCGACCTTTACCTGCGGATCGCGCCCGAGCTGTACCTCAAGCGGTGTGTGGTAGGCGGGATCGAGAAGGTCTTCGAGATCAACCGGAACTTCCGGAACGAAGGTTCGGACTCCTCGCACTCACCAGAGTTCGCGATGCTTGAGGCGTACGAGGCTTACGGTTCCTACGACACCATTGGCCAGCTCACCCGGGAGTTGGTGCAGGAAGCCGCGGACGCCGTTTTCGGTAGTCAGACGGTCACGCTCGCGGACGGATCGGAGTACGACCTGTCCGGCGAGTGGACCACGCTGACTATGTACGGATCACTGTCCGAAGCCCTTGGTGAGGAGATCACCCCGGCGACTCCGGTTGAGTTGTTGCGCAAGCACCTGGAATCGCGCGGAGTCGAAGTTCACCCGGCTGCCGGACACGGAAAGTTGGTCGAAGAGCTCTGGGAACACCTGGTCGGCGACCAGCTGCACGCGCCCACCTTCGTACGTGACTTCCCGGTGGACACCTCCCCGCTGACCAGGGAACACCGCAGCCAGGCCGGGGTCGCGGAGAAGTGGGACCTCTACGTCCGCGGTTTCGAGCTGGCCACCGGATACTCCGAACTCGTCGACCCCGTTATCCAGCGGGAACGCCTGGAAGCGCAGGCTAGGCTGGGCTCCGCGGGCGACGTCGAGGCGATGCGTCTCGACGAGGACTTCCTGCGTGCGCTGGAGTACGGAATGCCGCCCAGTGGCGGTATGGGAATGGGTATTGACCGGCTCTTGATGGCGCTCACCGGCCTCGGTATCCGGGAGACGATCCTGTTCCCGCTAGTCCGGCCGGAATGACGTTCACCACTTTGAGACCGTGTGGCGAGTGTTCCTCATGCTGATTGTGCGCTAATCTCCGCGTAGTCTCTACAGACGAACTACACGCCGGGAGCTTCGCCGGCAGCCACTGGGGTTTCAGGAAGGAACAAGCGCATGGCGGAGAGAGTCGTCCGAACCCTGGTCGACGACCTGGACGGTTCGGAAGCGGAAGAGACCGTCGAGTTCGCGGTCGACGGTGTGTCCTACGAGATCGACCTTTCCGGGGACAACGCGACGAAGCTGCGGGACGCGCTCGCGTCCTATGTCGCGAGTGCCCGCCGGACCGGCGGCCGTCGGCGCACCTCTTCGGCAGGCGGGCGTTCAGCCGGTGTCGCTGGCCGGGTGGCCGGGCGGGTCGCTTCCGCCGATCGCGAGCAGAACCAGGCGATTCGTGAGTGGGCGCGCAAGCGGGGCATGAAGGTTTCGGACCGGGGTCGCATCCCGGCGGACGTGCTCCAGCAGTTCCACCAGGAGAACTGAACCGGCCGTTAACGGTCACACTTGGATATTTCAATACAGGACGGGACCCGCTGCCGGTTTGTGGCCGTGCGGCGAGTCCCGTCCTGTGCTATATGGCTTGATCACTTACCGGGATCGACGCCGAAAGCCTTCGCCAGGTCGTCCAGTACCACGTGCGCGCCTTGCAGGCTCACCGAGGAGATCCAGGTGGTATCCGAAACATCGTGCACCTGGCCCTTCAGCTGTGCCCACAGCGGATTGGCCTTGAACCGCTCCTTCGCCTTCACCGAGTCGCCCTTCGGGTCCGCGTAGGCGGTGACGAACACCTGGTCGGCATCGGCGCGCAGGATGTTCTCCGGGCTCAGCTCCACGAAGATCTGCGCCGCGTTCGGGTCGCTCTGGTCCGCGGGCCTGCCCAGACCGGCGTCCTTCAGCACGATCCCGATGAAGCTGTTCATCGAGTAGGCCCTGGTCGGCCCGTTCACAAAACGAACCACCGAGACCGTCGGCGTCTTGCCGGCCTTGGCCCTGATCGCCGCGCCGACCTTGGCCGCCCGGTCCTCATAGGCCTTGATCTTGGTCTCGGCCAGCTGCTCCTTGCCCAGCGCCTTGCCGGCCAGCCGGATGTTGTCCTTCCAGGTCTTGCCGGTCTCCGCGCTGAACACCGTCGGCTTGCGTGCCGACAGCGCGGCGTAGAGGTTCTCGTGCCGGACCTTGGCGGACAGGATCAGATCCGGATCGGCCACCAGCACCTGCTCCGTGCTGGCCTGCTCCAGCTGGCCGACCGGCTTGGCGTTCTTGGCGTACTTCTCCGCCTCGGCCGCCAGGTAGTCCGGGAACTTGTCCCCGGTGGCCGAGAACTGGGTGTAGGCGGCCAGCTGGGTCTCCAGCGCGAACACCGCGTCCACGTAGGAGCTGTCCAGCGCGGCCACCTTGGCGGGCTGCTTCTCGATGGTGGTCTTGCCCATCGCGTGCTCGATCGTGCGCGGGAACCCGGCGGCCGACCCCCCGGGGGCCGTCGAGCTGGTCTGCGGTGTGCCGCCACCGCCACAGGCGCCCACGAGCAGGGCCGTGGCAGCGAGGACGGCCAGCGTTCTGGGCCTGGTCATAACGGTCCTTCCATTCGGTTAGGCTTGCCTCAGTAGAGGATAGGAGCCCGCAGCATGACCCGTGCCGCGATCGCGCCCGGGTCCGTGGTTCCGGTCCCGGTGCGCAGGCGCCGACGTGTGCTCGGCCTGGCGCTGCTCACCGTGCTGCTGGTGCTGTCGCTGGTGGCCAGTGTCGCCATCGGCGCGAAGCCGGTGCCGCTGGCCGACGTGTGGCACGCGCTGACCGCGCCGACGGGGGCTGAGAACGACCTGATCGTGAACTCGCTGCGCATCCCGCGCACCATCCTCGGCCTGCTGGTCGGCCTGGCCCTGGGCATCGCGGGCTCGCTGCTGCAGGGGCACACCCGCAACCCGCTGGCCGATCCCGGCCTGCTCGGGGTGAACCAGGGCGCGGCGTTCGCGGTGGTGCTGGCGATCTTCACCTTCGGCCTCACCGACCTGTACAGCTTCGTCTGGTTCGCCTTCGCCGGGGCGCTGCTGGCCACCGTGGTGGTCTTCGCGATCGGCTCCGCGGGCACCAGGGGCCGGGGCGGGCCGACCCCGGTGACGCTGGCCCTCTCCGGCGCGGCGGTCTCGGCCTTCCTGTACGCGCTCAGCTCCGCGCTGATCCTGCTGGACGCGCAGAGCCTGGAGACCTTCCGGTTCTGGCGCAGCGGCTCGCTGGCCGGCCGGGACCCGGAGATCATCCTGCAGGTGCTGCCGTTCCTGCTGGCCGGACTGCTGCTCGCGCTGGTCAACGGGCCCGGCCTGAACGCGATCTCCCTCGGCGACGACGTGGCCCGCTCGCTCGGCCAGCGGATCTGGCTGACCAGGGCGGTGGGCATCGCCGCGGTGACCCTGCTGACCGGGGCCGCGGTCTCGGCCTGCGGGCCGATCGGGTTCGTCGGGCTGATCGTGCCGCACCTGGCCCGCGCCATCACCGGACCGGACTACCGCTGGCTGCTGCCCTACGCCGGGCTGATCGGCGCGGTGCTGGTGCTGGTCTCCGACGTGCTCGGCCGGGTGCTGGCCAGGCCGGGCGAGCTCCAGGTGGGCATCATGCTGGCGCTGGTCGGCTCGCCGTTCTTCGTGGCGCTGGTGCGCCGCCGGAAGCTGGTGAGCCTGTGACCACCAAGCTCGCGCCGGTGCCCGGCCGTCCCGCGCTGCGGCTGGGCGGCGGCTCCTGGACGCTGCGGCTGCGCGCCGCGGCCGTGCCGGTGCTCGGCCTGGCCGCGCTGGTGTTCGTGCTCGCGCTCAACCTGACCCTCGGCGACTTCCCGATCAGCCTCGGCGAGGTCTTCGCCGCGCTGTTCGGCGGCGGCGAGGAGGCGCACCGGTTCATCCTGTTCGACCTGCGGCTGCCCAGGGCGCTGACCGGCGCGCTGGTCGGCGCCGCGCTCGGCCTGGCCGGGGCGATCACCCAGTCCATCGCGCGCAACCCGCTGGCCAGCCCGGACCTGCTCGGGGTGAGCGCGGGGGCAGGGGCGGCCGCGGTGGCCGTGGTGATGTTCGGCGGCTCCGCGGGCGGGATCAGCGGCTACCTGTCCTCGGTCGCGCTGCCGGTGGCCGCGCTGCTCGGCGGCCTGCTCGCCGCCGCGGTGGTCTACCTGCTGGCCTGGCGGCGCGGCATCGAGGGCTTCCGGCTGGTGCTGGTCGGCATCGGCGTGCACGCGGTGCTGTCCAACGTGACCTTCTGGCTGCTCACCCTCTCCGACGTGGCCGACGCCGGCCGGGCCATGGTGTGGCTGACCGGCAGCCTCAACGCCCGCGGCTGGGACCACGTGGTGCCGGTGGCCATCGCGCTGGCGGTGCTGGTCCCGCTCACCCTCTTCGGCGCCCGCACCCTGGGCGCGCTGCAGTTCAACGACGACACCGTGCGCGCGCTCGGCGTGCGGGTCGAGCTGAGCCGCTCGCTGCTGGTGCTGGCCGCGGTCGGGCTGGCCGCGGTGGCCACCGCCTCGGCGGGCCCGATCGAGTTCGTCGCGCTGGCCGTGCCGCAGATCGCCTTGCGACTCTCCGGCCTGGCCCAGCCGCCGCTGCTGGCCAGCGCGGTGCTCGGGGCTGCCCTCACGGTCACCGCCGACGTGCTCGCCCGCACCGCCTTCGGCACGGTCGAACTGCCGGTCGGCATCGTCACCGCCATCCTCGGCGCCCCGTACCTGGTGTTCCTGCTCGTCCGACGCTATCGGGAGGTACGCGGATGACCGCGCTGCCCACAGCCGCCCCAGCGACCCGCCTCGCCGCCAGCGAGCTGACCCTGGCCTACGGCGACAACGTGGTCGTCGACGGCCTGGACTTCGCCGTGCTGGACGGCACCGTGACCGCGGTGATCGGCCCCAACGGCTGCGGCAAGTCCACCCTGCTGCGCGCGCTCGGCCGGCTGATCAGCCCGCAGCGCGGCCACGTGCTGCTGGACGGCAAGCGGATCGACCGGACGCCCACCCGCGAGGTGGCCAAGGTGCTCGGCGTGCTGCCGCAGACCCCGACCGCGCCGGAGGGCCTGACCGTGGCCGACCTGGTCGCCCGCGGCCGCCACCCGCACCAGTCCTGGTACCGGCAGTGGTCCAGCGACGACGAGGGCACCGTGGCCGAGGCGCTGCGGATGACCGGCATGCTGGAGTTCGCCGAACGCACCCTCGACCAGCTCTCCGGCGGCCAGCGCCAGCGCGCCTGGATCTCCATGGCGCTGGCCCAGGGCACCGACCTGCTGCTGCTGGACGAGCCCACCACCTACCTGGACCTGGCCCACCAGGTCGACGTGCTGGACCTGGTGCACCGGTTGCACGCCGAGGCCGGCCGCACCGTGGTGATGGTGCTGCACGACCTCAACCTGGCCGCCCGCTACGCCGACCGCCTGGTCGCCATGCGCGCGGGCAAGATCGTCGCCCAGGGCCCGCCCGCCGAGGTGCTCACCGAGGAGCTGCTCCGGGAGGTCTTCGAGCTGGAGGCCAAGGTGATCACGGACCCGGTCGCGGGCACCCCGCTGGTCGTGCCGGTGGGCAGCCGCCACCAGCTCTAGCCGGGCCGCAGCACCGCGAGGTACTCGTGGTGCTCCCGCAGCAGCCCCGGACCTGCCGGTTCGGCCTCGCCGAGCACGATCGCGGCCAAGGTCAGGCCGGTGCCGGTGAGCAGCAGGCCGAGGTCGGCCGGGGTGTAGCAGCGCAGGGTCTGGGTGAGCTTGCGGTCCGGCTCGGCCACGTCCCACCAGGTGTCGGTCGCGGTGCAGGTGACCGGGTCGAAGCTGGTCCGCTCGCGCAGCTCGTGCCGGTAGCCGCTGGCCGGGTCCGGCAGCAGGTGCTCCTCGTCGCCGTGCCAGCCGGCCCAGACGAACGGGTTGAACACGTCCACCAGCGCCACCCCGCCCGGCCGCAGCCAGCCCGCGATCCGGGTGAGCAGCCTGCGCTGGTCGTCATCGGAGCCAACGCCGAAGCCGTTCCAGTAGCAGACCGCGTCGAACTCCCCTGGCAGCTCGACCTCGAAGAAGTCCGCCTGGACCGTGGTCAGCCGGTCGTCGGTCAGCTCGGGCGCGGCGGTGGCCCGGTCGCTGACCTCCACCGCGGTCACCGCGTACCCGGCCCGCGCGGTGGCCACCGCGGTCGTGCCGTAGCCCGAGCCCAGTTCCAGCACCCGGCCGTCGGCGGGGCCGTGCGCGCGCAGCAGCCGCACCCGCCGCTGGTCCCGTTCGGTGACCTTCGCGTCGGCCTCGGCCCACCACGCGCCGGTCCTGGAGTAGAAGTCCCGCACCCAGTCCACCGGCGCAGTGAACCGCCTCAGGAGTCGGCGAGCACCCGCTTTTCCCGCTCGGCCGCGGACACCCTCGGGCAGGTCGCGCAGGCGCTCTGGCCGTCCAGGGCGAAGTGGAAGCAGCAGCTCTCCCGCCGCCGGGTCCACACCGTGCGGCCCTCGCCGTGCACCGGGTACAGCCGGGAAGCCGAGGTGAACGGCTCGACCAGCGCGGGCAGCACCAGCGCGGCCTCGGCCACGCCCGCGCCCTCGTCGCCGAGCATCCGGCCGGTCTGCCACAGCGCGCTGTCCAGCGCGTCCGTGGCCGCGCCCCAGAGCATGTGCCTGCCCAGCCGGGTGGTCGGGCCGTAGGCCGCGACGAACTCCCTGGCGTGCCCGGCGAAGCGGGCCCGCAGCACCCCGGCCAGCGCGGCCTCGTCCCTGACCACGGTCGCCTCGGGGGTGCCTGCCGCCGGGTCCTCGGGCAGGCAGACAAAACCGGCAGAAAGCAGCGCGATGCCGTCGGGGTGCGGACGATCACCCGAAAGGCGGAATGCGAGGTCGCCCGGCCGCAGCCAGGGCACCCGGCGGGCGGTGTGGAACAGGATGGCGCCCAGGTAGGCGGGTACCTGGAGATACCAGGCCAGCACGTAGCCCGCGGTGGTGCGGTCCGGAACATTTCCGTCGTAGTGGTCGTTGAGCCAGATGGCGAGGTCTTTCCGCCACCGGTCGAACTGGGCCGGGTCGGCCAGCAGGTCGGCGCAGACCCGCCAGGAGTCATCCGGAGTCCCGAAGCGCACCGTGAGGTGTCCGCGCGAGGTGTCGACACCAGCCAGCGAGGCGGCCAGTGCGCTCGGCGCCAGACGGACGGTCACCCAGGAGCTCCTCGATCGATGGTCAGGCTTGCCTAACCTAACCTAGGGTGATCAGGTATTCCGCCATCGGGGTGATCCGGTCGCCAGACGGCAGTTTGTTCGCGCTCAGCGGACACCGCCGATCCGGTGGAATTGTGTCCACCTCACACTCGTTGTGTCGGTCAGTAGCGAGAGTGTGAGGACGGAAGGAAGAAGTCGGGCCGACTAGAGTGGCCCTACGGTGCCGACCCGGGAGCGAACACTGGGGTCGAGGGCCGCCGGCGCAGCAGTCAGGGAGTGCGAATGTTCGAAAGGTTTACCGACCGCGCGAGGCGGGTGGTTGTCCTGGCCCAGGAGGAAGCCAGGATGTTGAACCACAACTACATTGGCACCGAGCACATCCTTCTGGGCTTGATCCACGAAGGTGAGGGTGTCGCCGCCAAGGCGCTGGAGTCGCTGGGCATCGCCCTTGAAGGCGTGCGCCAGCAGGTCGAAGAGATCATCGGTCAGGGCCAGCAGGCGCCGAGCGGGCACATCCCGTTCACGCCGAGGGCGAAGAAGGTTCTCGAGCTCTCCCTGCGGGAGGCGCTCCAGCTCGGCCACAACTACATCGGCACCGAGCACATCCTGCTCGGCCTGATTCGCGAGGGCGAGGGCGTGGCCGCCCAGGTCCTGGTGAAGCTGGGCGCCGACCTGAACCGGGTGCGGCAGCAGGTGCTCCAGCTGCTCTCCGGCTACCAGGGCAAGGAGCCCGCCGAGTCCGGCGGCCGCGGCGAGGGCACCCCGTCCTCCTCGCTGGTGCTGGACCAGTTCGGCCGCAACCTCACCTCCTCCGCCCGCGAGGGCAAGCTCGACCCGGTCATCGGGCGCGAGAAGGAGATCGAGCGGGTCATGCAGGTGCTGTCCCGCCGCACCAAGAACAACCCGGTGCTCATCGGTGAGCCCGGCGTCGGCAAGACCGCGGTCGTGGAGGGCCTTGCCCAGCGGATCGTCAAGGGCGAGGTGCCCGAGACGCTCAAGGACAAGCAGCTCTACACCCTCGACCTCGGCTCGCTGGTGGCCGGTTCCCGCTACCGCGGTGACTTCGAGGAGCGCCTGAAGAAGGTGCTCAAGGAGATCCGCACCCGCGGCGACATCATCCTGTTCATCGACGAGATCCACACCCTGGTCGGCGCTGGCGCCGCCGAGGGCGCGATCGACGCGGCCAGCATTCTGAAGCCGATGCTCGCCCGCGGTGAGCTGCAGACCATCGGCGCCACCACGCTGGACGAGTACCGCAAGCACGTCGAGAAGGACCCCGCGCTGGAGCGGCGCTTCCAGCCGATCCAGGTCGGCGAGCCCTCGCTGGAACACACCATCGAGATCCTCAAGGGTCTGCGCGACCGGTACGAGGCGCACCACCGCGTCTCCATCACCGACGGCGCGCTGGTGCAGGCGGCCACCCTGGCCGACCGCTACATCAACGACCGCTTCCTGCCGGACAAGGCGATCGACCTGATCGACGAGGCCGGCGCCCGGATGCGGATCCGCCGGATGACCGCGCCGCCGGACCTGCGCGAGTTCGACGAGAAGATCGCCGACGTGCGCCGGGACAAGGAGTCCGCGATCGACGCGCAGGACTTCGAGCGCGCGGCCAAGCTCAGGGACGCGGAGAAGCAGCTGCTGGGCCAGAAGGCCGAGCGGGAGAAGCAGTGGAAGGCCGGTGACCTCGACGTCGTCGCCGAGGTCGACGAGGAGCAGATCGCCGAGGTGCTGGCGAACTGGACCGGCATCCCCGTCTTCAAGCTCACCGAGGAGGAGACCTCGCGTCTGCTCCGCATGGAGGACGAGCTGCACAAGCGGATCATCGGCCAGTTCGAGGCGGTCAAGTCCGTCTCGCAGGCGATCCGCCGCACCCGTGCCGGTCTGAAGGACCCGAAGCGTCCGTCCGGCTCGTTCATCTTCGCCGGTCCCTCCGGTGTGGGTAAGACCGAGCTGTCCAAGGCGCTGGCCGAGTTCCTCTTCGGCGAGGACGACGCGCTCATCCAGATCGACATGGGCGAGTTCCACGACCGCTACACCGCCTCGCGGCTCTTCGGCGCGCCCCCCGGGTACGTCGGCTACGAGGAGGGCGGTCAGCTCACCGAGAAGGTGCGGCGCAAGCCGTTCTCCGTGGTGCTCTTCGACGAGATCGAGAAGGCGCACCAGGAGGTCTACAACACGCTGCTCCAGGTGCTCGAGGACGGCCGCCTGACCGACGGTCAGGGCCGCACGGTGGACTTCAAGAACACCGTGATCATCTTCACCTCGAACCTCGGCACCCAGGACATCTCCAAGGCCGTCGGCCTCGGCTTCACCGCCAACACCGGCGCCGGCTCGAACTACGACCGGATGAAGCAGAAGGTCAACGACGAGCTGAAGAAGCACTTCCGCCCCGAGTTCCTCAACCGGATCGACGACATCATCGTCTTCCACCAGCTCACCGAGGAACAGATCATCAAGATGGTCGACCTGATGATCAACCGGGTGGAGACCCAGCTGCGCAACAAGGACATGTCGCTGGAGCTCACCCCGGTGGCGAAGAAGCTGCTGGCCAAGCGCGGCTTCGACCCCGTGCTCGGCGCCCGGCCGCTGCGCCGGACGATCCAGCGCGAGATCGAGGACCAGCTGTCGGAGAAGATCCTCTTCGGCGAGATCCAGCCTGGGCAGATCATCATCTGCGATGTCGAGGGCTGGGACGGCGAGGGTCCGGACGACAAGGTGAAGTTCGTCTTCCGCGGCGAGGCCAAGCCGACCCGCGTGCCGGACGCGCCGCCCGTCGACCTGGCCGGCCCGGCCGGTGACGAGCCCGAAGCGGGCACCGGCACCAACGGCTGACCAACGCACCACCCGGGAGGGGCAGGCCACTTCGGTGACCTGCCCCTTTCGCATTTCCCCGCCCCGGCCCGGATGTTCAGGCACTCTGGTGGGGTGACCCACTCGCGGATCGAGGCCGACACAACGCCGCTGAGGCGTCGTGGCGCGCCGCCGCGGCCGCCGGAGCCGGCGGAGCCGAAGCGGCGGCGGCCGGGCGGCAAGCTCGCCGGGGTGCTGCTGTTGCTGGTGGCCGCGCCGGTGGTGGTGCTCACCGCGCTGCGCGGGGTGGGTTTCGACCAGCAGAAGCACGCCGCCGCGGCGATCGCGCTGACCCCGTACGCGTTGCCGGCGGCCGTGGTGCTGGCGGTGCTCGCGCTGCTGCTCAAGCGCTGGCTGCTGGCCATCGTGCTGGTGCTGTGCACCGTGCTGCTCGGCCTGATCGTGCTGCCCAGGGCGTTCGTGAAGGCCCGGCCGATCGCGGTCGGCACCCAGGTCAGGGTGCTGTCGGTGAACCTGTTCTTCGGCAGGGCGGACGCCGCGACCGTGGTCAACCTGGCCAGGGGCGCCAAGGCCGACGTGCTCAGCCTGCAGGAGCTGACCCCGGAGGCGGTGGCCGCGCTGGACGCGGCCGGCCTGGGCCAGGAGCTGCCGTTCCGGGTGTTCGAGCCGGGCGCGGGCGCCACCGGCACCGGGATCGCCGCCCGGCACCCGCTGACCAGGATCGCGCTCGGCCGCACCCCGGCGCCCGGGGCGTACGCCCAGCCCGCCGCGCTGGTCAACCTGCCGGGCCCGCGCGGCCTGGAGATCATGGCGGTGCACCCGAGGGACCCGGTAGGCCCGAAGGGCGCCGAGTCCTGGCTGCTGGACCTGGGCACGCTGCCCGAACCCCGCACCGAGGGCCCGGCCAGGGTGCTCGCCGGTGACTTCAACGCCACCCTGGACCACTCGCCGCTGCGCCGCCTGCTCGGCCAGGGCTACCAGGACGCCGCCGACCAGGCCGGCGCCGGGCTGACCAGCACCTGGCCGGCCAGGGGCGCGTTCCCGCCGCCGGTGACCCTGGACCACGTGCTGGTGGACAAGCGCTGCCCGGTGGACCGCTTCGACGTCTTCGACGTGGCCGGCAGCGCCCACCGCTCAATCCTGGCCACCCTCACCGTGCCCAACTCCGGTCCCTAGACCAGCGCGTCCAGCTCGGTGAGGGCGTCCAGGCAGGTCAGCGGCAGCGAGACCCCTCGGCCGTGCCGGACCTCCGGCTCGCGCGGGTTGATCCGGACCAGCCCGCCACCGGCCGCGCTGGCCAGCTCGGCCTGCCTGCGCACGGTGGGCACGGCCTGCCCGGCGCCGATCTCGACCACCACCAGGTTCGCCCCGCGCAGCTCCCGCCGCCAGGCGGTGTAAGCGTCCAGCTGGGCCTGGCTGCGGTGGCCGACCCAGTCGTAGTCGCCGAACATCAGGATGTTGGGCCTGGCCAGCCCGCCGCAGCCGGGACAGCTCGGCAGCTCGCCGACCGCACGCATGGTGTCCGGGTCGATCTGCACCGCCAAGCCGTCGGCGGACCAGATGTCGTCGGAGCAGGAGCCCGCGCACTGGAGGTGGTGGATCGAGCCGTGGCACTCCGCCACCCGCTCGAACCCGGCTGACTGGAACTGCCCGTCCACGTTGGAGGTGAACACCCACTGCCCGCGCGGCAGCCGCTCACCCCACTTGCGCAGGATGCCGAACCCGGCGTGCGGCACGGTCGAGCGGTACAGCGCCAGCCGGTGCCCGTAGAAGCCCCAGGCCAGCGCCGGGTCCTCGGCGAAGTGCACCGGATCGGCCAGTTCGGCGAAGCGCAGGCCGAGCGCGGCGTAGGGCGGGTAGGCCCGCCAGAAGCCCGCGTCACCGCGGAAGTCCGGCAGGCCGCTGTCCACACCCATGCCCGCGCCGGCACACACCAGCAGGGCGTCGGCGCCGCGGAGCAGCTCCGCGGCGCGCGCCAGCTCAGTCCGCGGTGCTGGGTCCGGCACTGAGCACGACCTCGAACTCCAGCAGGCTGGACCCGGTGCCCACCGGCTTGGCCCGCTCACCGGCGTGCGCGGCCTTGGCCGAACCGCCCATCCACGCCTGGAAGTGCTCCTCGGTCTCCCAGCGGGTGTAGACGAAGTAGCGCTCCTCGCCCGCCTTCGGGCGGAGCAGCTCGAAGCCGAGGAAGCCCGGCTCCTTCTCCACCGCGCCCAGCCGGGCGGCGAACCGCTTCTCCAGCTCCGCGCCGGACCCGTCCGGCACCTCGATCGCATTGATCTTCACAACGGCCATGCGGCCAGCCTAGTGGTCCGGCTGGGAAGGGTGGCCTGATCTCGACCGCCCCACGACGCGACCGGCGGCGTTGCCGGGGCACCCACGTACGGTCCAGTACGAGGGTGCCCCGGCGCCTTGCCGGACGCGCCGTGGCACGGCCGATATCAGGCCACCCTTCCGAGCCGGACCACTAGCCTGGCTGGCATGCGCGATGGCGTGGTCGACTTCGGCGGCGAGGGACCGGGAATCCTGTTGCTGCACGGGCTGATGGGCCGGGCGAGCACCTGGTGGTCCACCGCCCAGTGGCTGCGCCGCTACGGCCGGGTGGTCGGCCTGGACGCCCGCGCGCACGGCCGCGCCAGCAGGGACAAGCCCTGGCGCACCGAGGTCTTCGCCGACGACGCGGCCGCGCGGATCAGGGAGCTGGACCTGGGGCCGGCGATCGTGATCGGCCACTCCATGGGCGGCCTGCACGCCTGGGCGCTGGCGGCCAGGCATCCCGAGCTGGTGCGGGCCGTGGTGTCCGAGGACATGGCCCCCGACCAGCGCGGCAAGACCGTCGAGGTGTGGCGGGACTGGTTCGCCGCCTGGCCGGTGCCGTTCGCCTCGCTGGCCGCGGTGCGCGCCTTCTTCGGCGCGGACCGGACCGAGGTCGGCGACTACTTCATCGAGTGCTTCGAGGAGACCGCGGACGGCTACCGGCTCACCGCCGACCTGGAGGACCTCTACGAGATCGCGGGGGAGTGGGGCGAGCGGGAGTACTGGTCCTTCGTCGAGGCGGTGCGCTGCCCGCTGCTGGCCATCGAGGCCGAGCACTCGGCGATGCCGCCCGGCCAGATCGCCGAGGTGGCCCGGCGGGCCGGGGACGGCCGCTACTTCCTGGCCAAGGGCGCTGGCCACGTCGTGCACTACGAGACCCCCGAGCAGTACCGGGGCGCGGTGGAAGCCTTTGTCAGCGAGGTCCTGGGCCGCTAAGCGGACCACAGCTCGTCGACCGCGCCGGTGCGCGTGTCCACCACGCCGATCGCGGACACGCCCGCCCGGATCGGCTGGTACGGGTGCACCGCGGCGAACCCGGCGGCCAGCTCCGCGCCGGTGACGCCCTGGGCCAGCGTGCAGTGCGGCACCCAGGAACCGGGCAGGTAGTAGGCCGAGGGATGCTTGACCCGGCCGGCCAGCACGTCGTGCACGGCCGAGTGCACCGCGAGCAGCTCGGCGTCCACCACCGCGGCCAGCATCAGCACGTTCTCGCTGGTGGCGAAGGCCCCGACGTTGTGCAGCCAGAGGCCGGGCATGGACAGCAGCGCCAGGTCCGCGCGCAGCTCCGCCCTGGCCCTGGCCGGGATCTGCGCGGCCACCGCGAGCGAGATGTGCGGCTGGTGCGCGCGGTGGCTCAGCGTGGCCAGGCTGGGCACCCCGGCCGCCTCCAGCCGGCGCCACAGCCCGCGCACCGCCGTGTCGGCCTCGGGATCGAAGAACATCTCCAGTGCGTCCGCCACAATCGCAGCACGCTAGTCCGTGCACCTGGCCCACCTGGAGCCGCTATGAACACCGTGCTGTGGATCCTGCAGATCGTGCTCGCCGCCGCCATGCTCGGCGCGGGCGCCGCCAAACTCATCCAGGGCCGGGCGAAGCTGCTCGACAAGATGGGCTGGGCCGAGGACTTCTCCGACGGCATGTTCCGCGTCATCGGCGCGGTGGAGGTGCTCGGCGCGCTCGGCCTGATCCTGCCCGCGGTCACCGGCATCGCGCCGGTGCTGGTCCCGATCGCCGCCCTCGGCCTGGCGATCACCATGCTGGGCGCGGTGATCGTGCACGTGCGGCGCAAGGAGTACGGCCAGCTCCCGCCGTCCGCGATCTTCCTGGTGCTGGCCGTGGTCATCGCCTGGGGCCGGTTCGGCCCGTACCCGCTCTGAGCAAACGCCGCTAGGCCTCGCCGGGTAGCCCGAACAGCCCGTCGTCGGTCTGCTCCACCAGCCCGTCCACCAGCAGCGAGTGCAGGCACCGGTCCCGCTGCCCTGCCTCGTCCCACGCCGCGTCCAGTGCCGCCCTCGGCACCGGGCCCGGCGCGCCGCGCAGCACGTCCAGCAGCCGGCCGCGCACCTGCCGGTCGGTGCCGGCGAACTTCTGCACCACCTTGGCCGGGCCCGCGTACGCCGGTCGCCCGGCCCGCTGCCAGGCGCAGTCGGCGTAGACCGGGCAGTCCGCGCAGCGGGGCGAGCGCGCGGTGCACACCACCGCGCCCAGCTCCATCAGCGCCGCCGAGTACCGCGCGGCCCGTGCCGGGTCGCTCGGCAGCAGCGCCTCGACATCGGCCATGTCCCTGGTGGTCGAGGGCGGACCGGCGTCGCCTGCCCCGTGCACCGCCCTGGCCACCACCCGGCGCACGTTGGTGTCCACCACCGGGCAGCGCTGGCCGTAGGCGAAGGCCGCCACCGCCCGCGCGGTGTAGGCGCCGATGCCGGGCAGCGCCAGCAGGGTGTCCACGTCCGAGGGCACCACGTCGCCGTGCTCGGCCGCGATCGCGGTGGCCGCCGCGTGCAGCCGCAGCGCCCGGCGCGGGTAGCCCAGCTTGCCCCAGGCCCGCAGCACCTCGCCCTGGCTCGCCGCGGCCAGCGCCGAGGGCGTCGGCCAGCGCGCCAGCCACTCGCGCCAGATCGGCTCCACCCGCGCGACCGGGGTCTGCTGCAACATGATCTCGCTGACCAGCACCCCCCAGCCGGTGCAATCGGGGTCCCGCCAGGGCAGGTCACGGGCGACACGGTCGAACCAGCCGACAAGCGTGTCCGGATCCAGGGAAACAACAGTCGCCATAGCGTGCACAATCCTCGCACCCACCCCGCCCGCGGAGGAAACATGGCCACCCGCCCAGCCCCGCCCCAGGACAACCTGGCGGCCCGGATCGCGTTGCGGTTCACCGCGTTCACCGAACGCTGGCTGCCGGACGCCTTCGGCTTCGTGCTCGTCGGCACCTTCCTGGTGCTGCTGCTCGGCCTGGCCACCGGCCAGGGGCTGACCACCATGGTGGACGCCTGGGGCAAGGGCGTGTGGAGCCTGGTCACCTTCACCCTGCAGATGGCCATGATCATCATCGGCGGGTACGCGCTGGCCACCGCCCGGCCGGTGGCCAAGGTGATCGCCTGGCTGGCGAGGATCCCGAAGACCCCGCGCGCGGCGATCACCTTCACCGCCGCCGCCTCCATGCTCACCTCGTACCTGAACTGGGCGTTCAGCCTGATCTTCACCGCGATCCTGGCCAAGGAGATCGCCAGGCTGGTGCGCGGGGTGGACTACCGGGCGCTGGGCGCGATGGCCTTCCTCGGCCTGGGCACGGTGTGGGCGCAGGGCCTGTCCGGCTCGGCCGCGCTCCAGGTGGCCAGCGCGGACTCCAGCCCCAAGGCGGTGCAGGAGGTGATCAAGGCGGAGCGCGGGTCCGGGCTGATCCCGCTCACCGAGACGATCTTCCTGTGGCAGGGCATCGTGGCCACGCTGATCGTGTTCGTGGTCGCCGTGGTCACCGCGGCGGTGATCGCGCCGTCCGGCGAGCGCGCCAAGACCGCCGCCGACCTGGGCATCGAGCTGCGACCGCTGGTCGGCCCGGCCGAACCGGAGCCGAAGGGCCGTCCCGGCGACTGGCTGGAGCGCAGCCCGGTGTTCTCCGTGCTGCTGTTCGCCCTGGGCGCCTGGTACCTGGTCCGGCACTTCGTCAACGCCACCGGCAGCCCGCTGAACGCGCTGGACCTCAACACCATCAACCTGGTCCTGCTGCTGCTCGCGCTGATCCTGCACTGGCGGCCGCACCGCCTGGTCGCCGCGGTGCGCGCGGGCGCGCCGGCCGCGGCCGGGGTGCTGCTGCAGTTCCCGCTCTACGGCGGCATCTTCGGCATGATCGCTTTCACTGGCCTGTCCGGGGCGATCGCGGGCTGGCTGGTGGACATCTCCAACCCGGCGCTCTACCCGGCGCTGATCGCGATCTACTCCTGCGTGCTGGGCGTGTTCGTGCCCAGCGGCGGCAGCAAGTGGGTGATCGAGGCGCCGTACGTGCTGGACGCGGCCAACCAGCTCCAGGTGCACCAGGGCTGGATGGTGGTGGTCTACGACCTCGGCGAGGCCAGCGCCAACCTGCTCCAGCCGTTCTGGATGCTGCCGACGCTGGCCGTGCTCGGGCTCAAGGCCCGCGACATCATGGGCTACACGTTCGCGATGTTCCTGGTCTGCTTCCCGACCGTGCTGATCGTGGTCACCCTGTTCGCGCGGACCCTGACCTTCCCCTAGATCACCTCGTGCAGCAGTGCGGTGGCCACGTCGTAGACGAACCCGCGCACGTGCTCGGTGTGCTCAAGGAACGGGCTGCGGCGCACGCGCTGCACCGACTGCCGGACGCTGTCCTTGACCTCGCGGAAGGCTTCCAGGGCCCACGGCGGGCGCAGGCCGGTCTCCTGCTCCAGCTCGTCCTTGAACTCGTCCTCGGTGAAGGTCATCAGGCCACAGCTGGTGTGCTGCATGACGATGATCTCGCGGGTCTCCAGCTTGCGCTGGGAGATGGTCAGCGAGCGGATCATGTCGTCGGTGACCACGCCGCCGGCGTTGCGCATGATGTGCGCCTCGCCGTGCCGGAGGCCGAACACGTCGAACACCTTGATCCGGGCATCCATGCAGGTCACGATCGCCAGGTGCAGGGAGGGCTTCGGAGAGGGAATCTCCGGGTGGCCCAGTTCGCCTGCCACGGCGTTGCGCTGGAGCAGTTCGTCGATCGCGGTCATGACACTCCCCTCAGCTGCGGCTGTGTTGATGGAAACCCGAGCCGGGCGAACCGGCAAGATGACTTTGAGCAAACTCACGCGATCGGCCGGACGTTGGTTGCGCACGCAACACGCCAAACGGCGGAACGGTGAATTACGTCATTTGGAGCAACCGGGGCGTTACCGTCTGCTTGTGCTCGATCCGGTGGGACCTCACCCGCCGTCGGTGTACTGGCGCCGGCGCGCGGTAGCCCTTGGCGCGTTCGTGCTCGTCTTACTCCTCGGGGTGTGGGCCGTCGGCCTCGCCTTCGGCGGCAGCGACGACACCGAGCGCGAGCTGGCCGAACTGCGCGCCGCGGCCTCCGCGCGGGGCATCGCCACGCCGGGTTCCTCCGCGCCGAGCAGCCCGGTGGCCGCGCCGCCGCCGAGCAGTGCGGCCCCGCCCCCCTCAGCGGAGCCCCCGCCGCCGCCCCCGCCACCGCCGCCAGGGCCGCCGCAGCCTTGTCCGAACGAGGTCACCAAGGTGGTCGCCGAGGTCGGCGCGCCCGAGTACCGGGTGGGCCAGCGGCCGGAGTTCCGCCTGGTGGTGACCAACACAGGCCCGGTGCCGTGCACCCGTGAGCTGGACCCGAAGGTGCAGGAGATCCTGGTGCTGGGCCAGGACGGCGCCCGGCTCTGGTCCAGCAACGACTGCTATCCCGGCCGCAACCCCGACCTGCGCACCCTGGAGCCCGGCGGCACCGCGGTGTTCCGGCTGGCCTGGCACGGCCGCACCTCGGCGCCGAACTGCGCGGGCAAGCGCAAGACGCTGCCGGCCGGGGACTACTCGGTGGTGGCCAAGGTCGACGACCTGGCCAGCGCGCCGACCCCGTTCCGGCTGCGCTGATCAGCCGTAGCGGTCCACGATCGAGGACTCGGCCAGCCTGGACAGCCCCTCGCGGACCATCCGCGCCCTGGTGTCGCCGACGCCGTCCACGGTCTGCAGGTCGTCCGCGGTGGCCGCGAGCAGCGCCTGCAGCGAGCCGAAGTGCTCCACCAGCCGGTGCTGCACCGGCGCGGGCAGCCGGGGCACCCTGGCCAGCAGCCGGTAGCCGCGCGGGCTGACCTGGCCGTCCAGCGACTCAGGGCCGGCGGGGAAGCCGAAGGCGGCGGCGATCGCGGCCACGTTCAGCAGCTCGGTGCCGTCCAGCGCGTCCAGCGCCGCGACCACCTGGTCCGCGCTCGGCGCGCCGGGCTCGTCCACCAGGTAGTCCCGGATCACCAGCTCGCGGTCCAGCTCGACCCCGCCGACCAGCTCGTCCAGCTGGAGCTCTATCAACCGGCCGTCCGCGCCCAGCTCGACCACGTGCCAGCCGATCTCGTCCGCGATGCGCTGCACCATCTCCAGCCGCTGCACCACGGTCATCGCGTCCTTGAGCGTGACGAAGTCCTCGATCTCCAGCGCGGACAGCGCCTGCGCCACCTCGTCCAGCCTGGACTTGTAACGCTCCAAAGTGGACAGTGCCTGGTTGGCCCGCGACAGGATGGTGGCCGAGTCGGTCAGCACGTGCCTGCGCCCGTCCACGTACACGCTGACGATGCTCATCGACTGGCTCACCGAGACCACCGGGTGCCCGGTCTGGATCGCGGTGCGCTCCGCGGTGCGGTGCCGGGTGCCGGACTCCTCGGTCGGGATGGTCGGGTCCGGCACCAGCTGCACGTTGGCGCGCAGGATCCGGTCCGCCTCGGTGGACAGCACCATCGCGCCGTCCATTTTGGACAGTTCGCGTAACCGGGTGGCGCTGAACTCCACGTCCAGCCGGAAGCCGCCGTCGCAGATCGACTCCACCGCCTCGTCGTGGCCGAGCACGATCAGCCCGCCGGTGCGGCCGCGCAGGATCCGCTCCAGGCCGTCCCGCAGCGCCGTGCCGGGCGCGAGCCGGGCCAGGGTGGCCCACACCAGCTCCGACTGCGTCCGCTCGCTCACGATGTCCCTCCTGCCCGATCCGACACCGGAGTCTACGTTCGGCCACGAACGCGTGAACGCCTCGACTCCCGGCGGACAACACTGGTTGTGAGGACGATGACCGAACGCCGCCCCGGGGCGCCGCCCCCTGCCGAGGCCGAGCGCCCCGACCTGTCGTGTCCGCAACCGGCCGCCGTGTTCGGGTCGCTGTTCGACGCGCACGCCGCCGCGCTGCACCGCTACCTGGCCCGCCGGGTGGGCGCCGGCGCGGCCGACGACCTGGTCAGCGAGACCTTCCTGGTCGCGCTGCAGCGCAGGCACAGCTACGACCCGGCGCGGGCCGCGGTGCGCTCCTGGCTGTACGGGATCGCCACCAACCTGCTGCGCGGCCACCTGCGCGCCGAGGTCCGCGGCTACCAGGCCACCGCCCGCGCCGCGGCCCGGCAGCGGCCCGAGGACGGCCACGACGGCCGGGTCGCGGCCATGGTGGACGCGGAGGCCGCCACCCTCGGCCTGGCCGCCGCGCTGGCCGGGCTGGCCCCCGGCGACCGGGACGTGCTGCTGCTGACCTCCTGGGCCGGCCTGGACTCCACCGAGGTGGCCGAGGCCCTGGACATCCCGGTCGGCACCGTCCGCTCCCGGCTGCACCGCGTCCGGCGCGAACTGCGCGCGCACGCCCCTGACCACGGCAAGGAGGACCCCCGATGACCGAGCACCGCGTGTGGCGCGAGGACGAGCTGGACGCCGCACTGGCCGCGCTGCACCCCGAGGTTTCTCCTGACCCGGAAGCCCTGGCCGCGGCCAGGGCACGCCTGCTGACCGCGGCGGAGACGCCAGCGGTCCGGCCGCGCCTTGCCGCGCGCCGCTGGCTGGTCGCGGCGGCCGCGGTCGCCGTGGTCACCACCGGCGCGCTGCTGGCGCAGACCTTCACCACCGGCGGCGCGACCGCCGACGCCAGGGACGTGCTGGCCACCGCGGCCAAGGGCGCGGACGGCGACCGCCCGCTGCGCCCGGGTGAATACCGGTACGTGGTCGCCCGCTCCTGGGACTCGGCCAGCACGGTGCACGCGGACAAGACCTACAGCTACCTGGAGGAGACCCTCCGGGAGACCTGGATCCCGTTCGACGAGAACGCCGAGTGGGTGCGCAGGGAACGGCTGACCGGCAACCGGCAGTGGACCCTTGGCGTCACCGAGGCCGAGTACCGGGCCGCCGGGCTGCCGCTGGACCCGGTCGGGCAGCCGGTGGACAAGCGCGCGCCGCGCGGGGAGTTCGACGCCGCCGGTGAGCTGTCGGCGTGCGGGCAGCCGCCGTGCCCGGTGACCCCGCCGGAGGTGGTCCGCGAGCGGGAGCGCAAGGGCAGCTGGCAGACCCCGACCCAGGCCTGGCAGGACGCGCTGCCCGCCGATCCGGCCGCGCTCTACGAACGGCTGCGCGCGGGCCTGCGACCGGAGCTCGCCGAGAGCGGGGCCTTCGAGAACGCCCGTGCCGCGCTGCGCACCGGCCGCCTGCGCACCGAGGTCCGCAACCGGCTGTACCAGGCGCTGCGCCTGCTGCCTGGCATCACGGTCAAGGACGGCGCGGTCGACCTCGGCGGGCGGCACGGCGTGTCCCTGGGCCTCGCCGGCGAACTGAGCAGCACGGAGATCATCATCGAGCCCGCCTCCGGGCGGTTCCTCGGCGAGCGCGCCGTGGTGCGGCAGGACAGCGAGCACTTTCCGAGGGGCACGATCATCTCGCACAGCACCGTCGGCACCGCTGTCGCAGCTCAGGCGGGCATTGCGCCGTCCCGGTGAGCGTTGGGTGACCGCGCGTGACAGACCCCAGGGGGGAGGGGGTATTGTTATCGCGTTCACTTGGCCATCGAGTTAGTGGACGCAATCAAGTGTTGTGGCCGGCCGGGATTCGGGGTCCAGGCCGTGCTTGCTGGAAGAGGGCCCGCACACCGCTCGGGGGTGTGCGGGCCTTTCCACGTTCTCAGCCCTCGGAACGCAGCTCCCGCAGCGCGGAACCCAGGTCGGGCACCACGGTCGCCTTGATCTCCGCGGGCAGCGGCCCGGAGTCCGGCGGCACCAGCGCGTGCGTGAAGCCCATCCTGGCCGCCTCGGCCAGCCGCCGCCCGGCCCCGGCCACCCGCCGCACCTCACCGGCCAGGCCGACCTCGCCGAGCGCGATCATGGTCGGCGGCAGCGCCACGTCGCGCGCGGCCGAGGCCACCGCGAGCGCCACCGCCAGGTCCGCGGCGGGCTCCAGCACCCGCATGCCGCCGACGGTCGCGGTGAACACGTCCTTGTCGCCGAGGCGCACCCGGCCGCGCCGCTCCAGCACGGCCAGCACCATGGCCACCCGTGCCGAGTCCAGCCCGCTCACCGCGCGCCGGGGCGCGGGCAGGTTGGTCGCCGCGACCAGCGCCTGCACCTCGCCCAGCAGCGGCCGCTTGCCCTCCACGATCACCGTCACCGCGGTGCCGGGCACGCCGACCTCACGCTGGTTGAGGAACAGGCCGGAGGGGTCGGCCACGCCGACGATCCCGTCGTCCCGCAGCTCGAAGCAGCCCACTTCGTCGGCGGGGCCGTAGCGGTTCTTCACCCCTCGGACCAGCCGCAGGGTGGAATGCCGGTCGCCCTCGAAGTGCAGCACCACGTCCACCAGGTGCTCCAGCACCCTGGGCCCGGCGATCGAGCCGTCCTTGGTGACGTGGCCGACCAGCAGCACCGGCAGGTTGTTCTCCTTGGCCACCGCGATCAGCGCGGAGGCCACCGCGCGCACCTGGGTCACCCCGCCGGGGGTGCCGTCGATCGCGGCGGACTGGACGGTCTGCACCGAGTCCACGATCAGCAGCCCCGGCCGCACCGCCTGCACGTGGCCCAGCACCGCGGACAGCTCGCCCTCGGCGGCCAGGTACATCTCGCCGTGCAGGTTCCCGGTCCGCTCGGCGCGCAGCCGCACCTGACCGGCCGACTCCTCGCCAGTGATGTAGAGCGAGCGCCCGTTGCCCTGCGACGCCGCCCAGCGGTGCGCGACCTCCAGCAGCAGGGTGGACTTGCCGACGCCGGGCTCACCGGCCAGCAGGATCACCGCGCCGGGCACCACCCCGCCGCCGAGCACCCGGTCCAGCTCGCTGACCCCGGTGGAGACCGCGCGGGCGGCCTCGATGTCCACCTCGCCGATCGGCCGGGCAGGCGCGGACACCGCGCCCGCGGTGATCTTGGCGAGGGCGGGCTTGACCGCGCCCTTCTCCTCGACCGTGCCCCAGGCCTGGCATTCCGGGCAGCGGCCCACCCACTTGGCCACCTCGTTGCCGCACTCGGCACAGCGGTAACCGGGACGGGCCGTGCGCACGTTCTTCGACACGAGCCGAACCTAGGGCCTCGGTCCGACAGTCAGCGGGTCAGTGGCCGCCGGAGCCGCCGTGTCCGCCGGTGGTGGGCTCGGCCGTACGGGGCTCCTCGTCCGCGGCGATCGGCACCTGCAGGGTGACCGAACCGGCCTTGGCGAAGGAGAAGGTCACCGGGATGGTCTGGCCGGGCCACAGCTCGCGCTTGAGGCCGACCAGGGTGATCATCACCGAGCCGACCTTGAGCTTGCTGGTGTCCGCGGCCGAGGTGCTCGGCGGCGTGGCCGAGGTCGAGGTGGCGGCGCCGGAGGCCGGGGTGGCGCCGGTGGTGCTGGTCGGCGTGGTGGAGCCGCTGCTCGCGGTGCCGTGCTCGGCCTCGTTGGCCTCGGCACGCAGCACGAAGCCGGCCGGGATCGTGCTGCCGCCCTTGACCTCGGCCGGCGCGCTGGTGGCGTCGCTGGTGACGGAGACCAGCTGGTCGTCGTGCGCGCCGCTGTTGATCAGGCTGACCAGCAGGGAGGGGTTGCTCTTGGCCGGGTACTTGTGCTGCGCCGGGAAGGCGAACTGGGCATCACGCAGTTCGATGGCCCCGACCTTGCCGCTGGCCCCGTTCACCGCGGCGACCTGGATCGCGGTCTGCGACTGCATGCCAGCGCCACAGCCGGTCACGGCCAGCGCGATACCCAGGCCCAGCGCCGCCGGGACCAGGCGGGCACGGACTGCCTTCTGCTCTACACGGCTCACAGTGCGCCGATCCTTCCCTGGAGTACCTGGTGAACTCCTCGGCCGCAGCCTAACCAAGCGCGCCCGCGCGGGTGGCACCTGGTGCCCCGCGCCGGGCCGGTATTGATGATCACCTGTTCGCGGCAATACGGCGTAGGCCATTTCGCCGTGCCCCAGAGTTTCGCGGAGATCAAAAGTCCACTGTGGACCCGGCCTTGCCCCGCGCTGACCGGGGGAAGCATGTCCCGCTCCGGTTTGTCAACCCCTCCCGTGGCCGCTGACCTGCGCTTACAGATCGCCGGGGGGTCGAGCGGAGATGGCCGGACGTGTTAGGATGGGGGCAGCGAAAGGGGCAGAGGACACATGGTTTTCAAGGTCGGAGAGACCGTCGTCTACCCGCACCACGGTGCCGCTCTCATCGAAGCAATTGAGACCCGCGTGATCAAGGGCGAGGAGAAGAAGTACCTCGTCCTCAAGGTCGCGCAAGGAGACCTCACCGTCCGGGTGCCCGCGGACAACGCCGAGATCGTCGGCGTGCGGGACGTTGTCGGTCAGGAAGGTCTGGATCGGGTCTTCGAGGTGCTGCGTGCTCCGCACACCGAAGAACCGACCAACTGGTCTCGGCGGTACAAGGCCAACCTTGAGAAGCTCGCCTCCGGCGATGTGAACAAGGTTGCCGAAGTGGTGCGCGATCTCTGGCGACGGGAGAAGGACCGCGGCCTGTCCGCTGGTGAGAAGCGCATGTTGGCCAAGGCTCGGCAAATACTGGTGAGCGAGCTGGCCCTGGCCGAAGGCACTGACGAGGACAAGGCCGAGGTTCTCCTCGACGAAGTCCTCGCCACCGCCTCCTGACAAGTCGAGAGAAGACACCGCCGCTGCCATGAGTGTTGTCGCGCTCGTGCCCGCTGCCGGGCGAGGTGAGCGGCTCGGTGCCGGTGTGCCGAAGGCCCTCGTCGAAGTCGGCGGCGAGCCGTTATTGGTGCACGCGGTACGTGGTCTGTGGCGATCGGGCTGTGTCCAGCAGGTCGTCGTCGCCGCACCACGGTCCGAAGTTGACGTCGTGACCGCCGCACTGGCCTCGGTCGGTGCGGCGGTGCACGTCGTCATCGGTGGCGCCGAGCGTTCCGAGTCGGTCAAGCTGGCCCTGGACGCCGCGCTGGAGATCGTCCCCGATGCCGAGGTCGTGCTGGTGCACGACGCGGCCCGCGCCTTCACCCCGCCTGGGCTGACCGCCTCCGTGGTCGCCGCCGTGCGGGCAGGCGCCCCCGCGGTCATCCCGGCCCTGCCGGTGGCCGACACGATCAAGCAGGTGGACGCCGACGGTGTGGTTCGCGCCACGCCGGACCGCACCACGCTGCGTGCCGTGCAGACTCCCCAAGGTTTCGCCGTCGACGTGCTGCGCAGGGCCCACGAGGCCGCGCTGGCCGACGGTGTGGCCGCCACTGACGACGCAGGCCTGGTCGAGCGCATCGGCATCCCGGTGCACACCGTGCTCGGCCACGCCGATGCGATGAAGGTCACCACCCCGTTCGACCTCACCGTGGCCAGTGCCCTGCTGGCCGCGCGATCCCCAGCTGTGGAGGGCCAGGCGTGATCCCGCCGCGTGTCGGAGTCGGCACCGATGTGCACCCGATCGAGCCCGGCCGGGACTGCTGGATGGCCGGTCTGCTCTGGGAAGGGGTGGACGGCTGCGCCGGTCACTCCGACGGCGATGTGGCCGCGCACGCGCTGTGCGACGCGCTGCTCTCCGCCGCCGGCAAGGGCGACCTGGGCGCGGTGTTCGGCACCGGCGACCCGCGCTGGTCCGGCGCGCACGGGGTCGAGCTGCTCGCGCACGTCCGGGACCTGCTGGCCGAGGACGGCTGGCAGCTGGGCAACGCGGTGGTGCAGGTCATCGGCAACGCGCCGCGGATCGGCAAGCGCAGGGACGAGGCGCAGAAGGTGCTCTCCGAGGCCGCGGGCGGCGACGTCGCGGTCTCCGGCACCACCACCGACGGCCTCGGCCTGACCGGTCGCGGCGAGGGTGTGGCCGCGGTGGCCACGGCGCTGATCTACCGCGCCTGAGGCGGCGCTGGGCGTTCCCGCTGGTGTGAGTTATCTCAACGCGCTACAGCCCGGCGGAGACCCCGGACGCGGCGCGCGTGGTGATCAGGACTCCTCGGTTGACCGGCAGCCTGGCTTGCTGGATCCGCCGCGCGGTGGCCGCCGCCCGGCACGCCCTCGGCGCCGGTAGCCGACGTTCCCTGATCTCCCTGGTGGCCTTCCGCGCCTGCCGCCGAGCCAGGTTCGCGCGCAGCTTCTTCGAATGCCACACGAGATCCACAATGCTCAGCAGCACAGGCAGAATCACGAAAAGTGGTAGCAGAGCGTTCACCATGTCGCGCCCCTTCCCCGATCACACCACTCTTTCGGAGCATCCCTCGTATCGAAGGTCTCGCTCCGTGATTGAACAGGGAAGGATGTATCCAAAGCCTTTATCGGACTGTTAGCTGAACCGGTGTGTCCATCGGCACACCGTGTTGATCGAACTACTGTCCGTGTGATTACCGCTTACTGGCCAGTAAGGCGGGAGGTTCATCAGTCCAAGTGACCGGGCACCCCAGTCAACACGGAGCGTGTTCATCGTCACGGGAGGCCCGATGTCCGCACAACCCGACCTGACCCTCTCCGGCGTCGTCCTGGACGCCCCGGACCCCAGGAGCCTGGCCACCTTCTACCGCCGCCTGCTCGGCTGGGAGGTGGTCCAGGACGAGGCGGACTGGGTCAAGATCAGTCCACCCGATGGCGGCCCCGGCCTGTCCTTCCAGACCGAGCCGAACTACCACCGCCCCACCTGGCCGACCAGCCCGACGGCCCAGGGCATGATGATCCACCTGGACTTCCAGGTCCCCGACCTGCCCGCCGCCTGTGCCCACGCCGAAGCCGCGGGCGCGACCCCAGCCGACTTCCAGCCGCAGGACCACGTCCGCGTCTACCTCGACCCGGTGGGGCACCCGTTCTGCCTGTTCACGCACTGACCGGCGGGCGCGTCCTGGGCTCGCCTAGCTGAAGACCACTGACCGGAGCAGCAGCCGGTCCGAGCCGTGGCCGCCGTTGGGGCGCAGCGAGAAGTAGGCATCGCCCTCGCATTCGCTGTCCTTGAAGACCACGGCCCGCGAGTTCGTGTTGTTGCGCGGCCGGAACGCGGAGGTGTCCCAGTCGGCGACCTCCGGGATCTCGATGCACTCCCCGCTCGGCGGGTCGACCAGCGAGCCCACCTGGAGGTCGCCGTCCTCGTCGTAGTAGCGGTAGCTGAACTCGCCCTCGGCCGCGAAGGCGGTCCCGGGCAGGACCAGCATCAGTGCGGCGATACCGGCGAGCAGAGTGGTGGCGGTGCGGCGGCGCATAGCGGTCAACTCCTTGCGGTAGCAGGATCTTCGCCCCCAGGCTTCCCACGGCACCCCGCACGGCGCATCCGGGCCGGGCGTCAGATCACTCACCCGTGGTAGTCGAACAACCGCAAAGAGTGACCAGTGCCGACTGGTCGATCGAAGGATTGACGATCACCGGGCGGTGGCTCAGGCTGCCCGCGTGACCAGCTCAAACGGGATGACCCGGATCGCGGTGGCCAGCTTCATCGGCACCGCGATCGAGTTCTACGACTTCTACATCTACGGCACCGCGGCCGCGCTGGTGCTCAACTCGACCTTCTTCCCCGACCTGTCCCCGGTGGTGGGCACGCTGGCCGCGTTCTCCACCTTCGCGGTGGCCTTCATCGCGCGGCCGCTGGGGTCGCTGCTGTTCGGGCACTTCGGGGACCGGGTCGGGCGGAAGTCGATGCTGGTCGCCTCGCTGCTGACGATGGGGCTGGCCACGGTGGGGATCGGGTTGCTGCCGGGGGCGGCGCAGATCGGCATCCTGGCGCCGGTGCTGCTGGTGGTGTTGCGGTTCCTGCAGGGGCTGGGGCTCGGCGGGGAGTGGGGCGGGGCCGCCTTGCTGGCCACCGAGCACGCGCCCAAGGGCAAGCGGGGCTGGTACGCGGCGTTCCCGCAGCTGGGGCCTTCGGTCGGGTTCTTCGCCGCCAGTGGGTCGTTCCTGCTGCTCTCGGCGGTGCTGGACGACGCGGCGTTCCGGGAGTGGGGCTGGCGGGTGCCGTTCCTGGCCTCGGCGGTGCTGGTGGTGGTCGGGCTGTTCGTGCGGTTGCGGATCGCCGAGACGCCGGTGTTCACCGAGCTGGTGGAAAAGCAGGAACGGGCCTCGATGCCGCTGGTGGAGATGTTCCGGCAGGCGCCGAAGCGGCTGCTGCTGGGTGGTGGCGTGATCGTGGTCTGCTACGTGCTCTTCTACACCTCGACCACCTTCGTGCTCTCCTACGGCACGACCACGCTGGGGTACTCGCGCAACACCATGCTGATCCTCTCGATCATCACCATCTGGGCCCTCGCCGTGGGCACGATCGTGGCGTCCAGGGCTGCCGACGCCTATGGCCGCAAGCCGGTGCTGATCTTCGGCACGCTGTTCTCGGTGGTCGCCGGGCTGCTGCTGTTCCCACTGCTGGGCAGCGGGAGTGTGGTCCTGGCCGGCGTGGCGCTGGCACTCGCACTGGGGGCCATGGGTCTGGTCTACGGTCCGCTCGGCGCGTTCCTGCCCGAGCTGTTCGACACCAGGTTCCGCTACTCCGCATCGTCCTTCGCCTACAACCTCGGTGGGGTGGCCGGTGGCGCGCTCGCGCCGACGGTGGCGGCCGCGCTGGCCGCGGACTACGGGCCGGGAGCGGTGGGGATCTACGTCGCGGCGGCCGCGGTGCTCAGCCTGCTGTGCGTGCTGGGGCTGCCGGAGACCCGCGACGTGGACCTTCACCGGGTGAGCGGTTCGGCCACCGGGGCCGGCGGGGGCTCGGCGGCGACCGGGTAGGCCAGGCTCGCGCCCGCGGCCAGCAGCGCGCCGAGGGCGAGGGCGAGCAGGTGCCTGGTCAGTCCTTTGTGGACGGTGTTCATCCGGTGGCCTCCTTGGTGTCGCTGGTGAGATCGGGGATGGCCGCTGTTCGTTTCGCCACGAAGGTGTGATCACGGTTCCGTCACTGGGTTAACGTCGGGCCCGTGACCATTCGCGGAGTGCTCTTCGACTTCTCCGGCACGTTGTTCCGCCTCGAACTGGGGGACGACTGGCTGGACGGCCTGATGGACGACGCTGCGGCCGCGGAGCTGCTGCGCCGGCTCACCGCGCCCACCGGGCGGCCGGACTGGCTGCCCGAGGACCTGCACGAGGCCTGGGAACAGCGCGACCTCGACCCGGACCGGCACCGCCAGGTGCACATCACCGCGCTGCGCAACATCGGCGCGGCGGACGAGGCGCTGGCTGGCAAGATCTACGACCGGCTGCTGGAGCCCTCGGGCTGGCGGCCCTACCCGGACACCGCCGGGGTGCTGGCGGAGCTGAAGGCGGCGGGCACGCCGGTCGGGGTGCTGAGCAACATCGCCTGGGATATCCGCGCGGTCTTCGCCGAGCACGGGGTGGCCGAGCTGCCGGACACCTACGTCCTCTCCTACGTGGAGGGGCGGGTCAAGCCGGACCCCGAACTGTTCCGCACCGCCTGCGCGCGGATCGGGCTGGACCCGGCCGAGGTGCTCATGGTCGGGGACAGCCAGGAGGCCGACGGCGGCGCGCTGGCCATCGGCTGCGCCTTCGCGCTGGTGCCGCCGCTGCCCACGGCCGAACGCCCGGACGCGCTGCGCTCGGCGCTGCGGGCACACGGCCTGCTTCCGGCGTAGGTCAGACGGCCGAGCGGCGGAAACTGAAAACCGGGTGGGTGGGCTGGTCAATAGCACGCCCGCCGAACCCGTACCCTTGACGGGTGGCTCTGCGACTTCATGACACCGCTACCAGGAGCATGCGGGAATTCCACCCGCTCCGGTCTGGGGCTGCGTCGATCTACGTCTGTGGGGCCACCGTGCAGGGCGTGCCGCACATCGGGCACGTGCGCAGCGGGCTGAACTTCGACGTGCTGCGCCGCTGGCTGGCCCGGGACGGGGCCGACGTCACGCTGGTGCGCAACGTCACCGACATCGACGACAAGATCCTGGCCAAGGCCGCCGAGCACGGCAGGCCCTGGTGGGAGTGGGCGGCCACGCACGAGCGCGCCTTCATCTCCGCCTACGACGCGCTGGGCTGCCTGCCCGCCTCGGTCGAGCCGCGCGCCACCGGGCACGTGCCGCAGATGATCGAGCTGATGCAGCGGCTGATCGAGCGCGGCCACGCCTACGCCGCCGACGGCGACGTCTACTTCGCGGTCGCCTCCTACCCCGAGTACGGGGCGCTGTCCGGGCAGAAGCTGGACGAGGTGCAGCAGGGTGAGTCCGCGGCCACCGGCAAGCGGGACCCGCGCGACTTCACGCTGTGGAAGGCCGCCAAGCCCGGCGAGCCGTCCTGGCCGACGCCGTGGGGCCCCGGCAGGCCCGGCTGGCACCTGGAGTGCTCGGCCATGGTCACCGCCTACCTCGGGCCCCAGTTCGACATCCACGGCGGCGGGGTGGACCTGGTCTTCCCGCACCACGAGAACGAGCAGGCCCAGTCGCGGGCGGCCGGGGACGGCTTCGCCCAGTACTGGATGCACAACGCCTGGGTGACCATGAGCGGCGAGAAGATGTCGAAGTCGCTCGGCAACACGGTGACGATTCCGGAGATGCTGCACCGGGTGCGCGCGCCCGAGCTGCGCTACTACCTGGTCACCCCGCACTACCGGTCCACCATCGAGTACTCCGAGCCCGCGCTGCACGACGCGGTGTCCGGGTACCGGCGGATCGAGGGCTTCCTGCGCCGGGTGGTGCAGCGCACCGGCTCGGTCTGCGCGGAGGGGCTGACCGGCGAGTTCATCGCCGCGATGGACGAGGACCTGGCCACCCCCGCGGCCATCGCCGCGGTGCACACCAGCGTGCGCGACGGCAATGCCGCGCTGGATGCCGGTGAGGACGACAAGGCAAGGGAGATCGCCGCCTCGGTGCGCGCGATGACCGGCCTGCTCGGCCTCGACCCGCTGTCGGAGCGGTGGGAGGTCGCGTCCACTGTGGACGAAGGCTCCCGCGCCGCGCTGACCTCGCTGGTCGAGGGACTGTTGGAAGAGCGGCAGAAGGCCCGCGCGAACAAGGACTTCGCCACGGCGGACCTGTTGCGCGACCGCCTGCTCGCGGCCGGAGTGGCGGTAGAGGACACCGCCTCCGGTCCACTATGGACATTGAAGGACTGCTGAGGAAATGGCCGGTAACTCCAGGCGCAAAGGTGCCATGCGCAATCCTGGCACCAAGAAGGGCGCCGTGGTCGGCTCCGGTGGCCAGCGGAAGAAGGGCTTGCAGGGCAAGGGCCCCACGCCCAAGGCCACCGAGCGGGCGCATCACCCGGCCGCGCGCAAGGCCGCCGCGGCCACCAAGGCCGAGCAGGCCAGGGCCCGCCGCAAGGGCGAGGCGACCAACTCCGAGTACGTGGCCGGGCGCAACCCGGTGGTGGAGTGCCTGCGCGCCGGCGTGCCGGCCACCGCGCTGTACGTGGCGCTGGGCATCGACACCGACGAGCGGGTGACCGAGGCGGTGCGGATGGCCGCCGACCGGGGCGTCTCGGTGCTGGAGGTCTCCCGGCCGGAGCTGGACAAGCTCACCGGCGGCGCGATGCACCAGGGCCTGTCCCTGCAGGTGCCGCCGTTCAGCTACAGCCACCCCGACGACCTGCTGGAGATCGGCCGCAACTCCGGCCAGCCGCCGCTGCTGGTGGCCCTGGACGGGGTGACCGACCCGCGCAACCTGGGTGCGGTGATCCGCTCCGCGGCCGCCTTCGGCGCGCACGGCGTGGTGGTGCCGCAGCGGCGCAGCGCGAGCATGACCGCGGTGGCCTGGCGGACCAGCGCGGGCACCGCGGCCCGGCTGCCGGTGGCCATCGCCACCAACCTCAACCGCACGCTCAAGGACTGGGCCAGCGCGGGGCTGATGGTGGTCGGCCTGGACGCCGACGCGACCATGAGCATCGACGAGCTGGAACTGGCCACCGGTCCGCTGGTGGTCGTGGTCGGCTCCGAGGGCCGGGGCCTGTCCCAGCTGGTGAAGAAGCACTGCGACGCCACCATCGGCATTCCGATGGCGCCGGGGGTGGACTCGCTGAACGCCTCGGTGGCCGCCGGGGTGGTGCTGGCCGAGGTCGCGCGCCGCCGCCGGGTGGCTAGCCGGATCTGACCATCCGGACCTGGTTGCTCCGATAGGGTCAGCGGGCTGGACCGTGACCCGAGGTAGAGATGTCCTTCGTCAGCCCGCTGTTCCTGTGGTACTTCATGCCGCTCACCCTGGCGGCACTGCTCGTGCTGCCCAGGACCTGGCGCAACGGTGTGATCGCGGTCGCCAGCCTGGTCTTCTACGCCACCGGGGCCGGCGGGTCCACGCTGCTGCTGCTGACCTGCATCGTGGTCAACTTCCTGGCCGGGCCGCACCTGGAGCCCAAGGAGTTCGAGCCGGAGCCGGTGGCCAAGCGGCGCAGGCAGCTGCTGATCGGCGTGATCTGCTTCGACGTGGCGATTTTGCTGGTGTGGAAGTACCTCGGCTTCGCCACCGAGCAGCTGGACGCGATCGCCGGCCTGTTCGGCGGTGACTTCCCGGTCACCCACCTGGCGCTGGTGATCGGCATCTCCTTCTTCACCTTCCACCACATCTCCTACGTGGTGGACATCTACCGGGGTGAGCGGCCCGCGCTGCGCAACCCGGTCTCCTTCGTCACCTACATCGCGATGTTCCCGCAGCTGGCCGCGGGCCCGATCGTGCGCTACCGGGAGATCTCCGACCAGCTCCCGCAGCTGCGCTCGCACCGGCTGGACGACATCGCCAGCGGCTTCCCGCGCTTCGCCCTCGGCCTGACCAAGAAGGTCGTGATCGCGGACTCGCTGGCGCCGATGGTGGACGCCTGTTTCGCCACCCCGCCGGACAAGATGACCTTCGCGGTGGCCTGGCTCGGCGCGCTCGGGTTCACCCTCCAGCTGTACTTCGACTTCTCCGGCTACTCCGACATGGCCATCGGCCTGGGCCGCATGCTCGGCTTCCGGCTGCCGGAGAACTTCGCCCGCCCGTACTCCTCGGTGACCGTGACCGAGTTCTGGCGCCGCTGGCACATGTCGCTGTCCCGCTGGTTCCGCGACTACGTCTACATCCCGCTGGGCGGCAACCGGCACGGCACCGGCAAGACCTACCGCAACCTGGCCATCGTGTTCGTGCTGACCGGTTTCTGGCACGGCGCGAACTGGACCTACCTGGTGTGGGGCATCTACCACGGCGTCCTGCTGGTGATCGAGCGCGCCCGCCGCTGGGACCGCCCGCCGACGACCACCGGGTCCTATGTCGGCCGCCGCGCGCTGACCCTGCTGCTGGTGATCATCGGCTGGGTGTTCTTCAAGTCGAGCACCCTGGGCAACGCGTTCACCATGCTGGGCAACATGTTCCTGCCCGACTTCACCGGGCTCACCGACAGCGTCGCGGCCGCCTTGACCAACCAGCGCCTGATCCTGCTGCTGCTCGCGCTGCTGATCATCTTCCTGCCCGCCCAGCCGGCCGGCCCGTACCTGGAATCGGTCCGCACGCCCCCGGCCACCGCGCTGCGGATGACCGTGATGACCGTCGGCCTGGCCTACTCCGCGATCCTGGTCGCCACCGGCACCTTCTCCCCGTTCCTGTACTACCAGTTCTGAGCGGGCGTGAGCGGGAACACCGCGCGCTGTCCGGATCCGGCCCGTTACTTGCGCTGATTGGGTGAGTGCAGGTCAGAGCCCTGGTGACCTCTGCCACGAGCAACGTTGGCAACTGTGCTGAATCGTTCAATGGTCTATACCATTCGGCGCTGGGTCCCATCGGATCCGCCGCCGTCGCCTCGGAAGTGACCATGTCGCAGAGCACCCTCGTGCCCGTTCCGCCAGTTGCCGCCGATCCCATCCCCGACCCCGTCTCGCACCTGCCGCGACCGCCTGGCGACGAGGAGGTGTACTGGTACTTCGGGCCGCAGCGGCGCTGGGTGCTGGTGGTCTCCTCGTTGTCGTTCGTATTCACCGCGGTCACCCTGTTCCAGTTCTCCGCCCGCACGCCGTGGCTGTGGGTGTTCCTGCTGGTGCTCGCGCTCAACGTGGCCGGCATCCTGATGTCGTTGCTGGACAACAGGTATCCACGCCGGGTGACCCGGGAGCAGCACGATCTGCTGGTGCGGGTGTGGCGGCCGGAGGTGCTGCCCAGTGTTGATGTGTTCCTGCCGACCTGCGGTGAGCCGCTGGCGGTGTTGCGCAACGCCTATGCGCACGTGGCCCGGCTGGGCTGGGACGGGCGGCTGCGGATCTGGGTGCTGGACGACGGTGCGCGGGCGCAGGTGCGGGAGCTGGCCAGGGAGTTCGGGTTCGACTACGTGGTGCGGCCGGATCGCGGGCACCTGAAGAAGGCCGGGAACCTCAACCACGCGCTGACCGTCTCCGGCGGTGAGCTGATCGTCATCCTGGATGCGGACTTCTGCCCCCGGCCGGACATGCTGGTGCACCTGGCGCCCTACTTCGAGGACGCCGGGGTCGGGATCGTGCAGACGCCGCAGTGCTTTGCCACCGATGCCTCGATGAACTGGCTGCAGCGGGCCGCCGGTGCGGCGCAGGAGTGGTTCTTCCGCTGGATCCAGCCGTCCAGGGACGCCAATGACGCGGCGATCTGCTGTGGCAGCAACGCGATGTACCGGCGGGCGGCGATCGAGCGGATCGGCGGGTTCGCCAAGCTGGACCACAGCGAGGACATGTACACCGGGCTGGCGCTGCTCGGCCGCGGCTACCGCACCCAGTACCTGCCGCTGTTGCTGGCCAAGGGGATGTCGCCGGACACCGTGCCCGCGTTCGTCAGCCAGCAGTACCGCTGGGCGATGGGCAACCTGCACCTGCTGACCGCGCCCGGGGTGGTCCGGGTCGGGGCTGGGCACCGGCTGCTGCTGTCGTACTGGAACGGCGTGGTGAGCTACCTGCTGGCCGCGGTGAACGTCTTCGCCGCGCCGCTGCCGCCGCTGCTGATGCTGGTGTTCGCGCCGGCGGAGGTGCGGCCGTGGCAGATGCTGCCGTTCCTGCTGCCGGTGTGGACCTGGCTGGTGTTGATCCCCGCGGTGTCCCGCACCCGGTGGAGCATGCAGGTGATCCGGGCGCACCAGCTGGTCGGGTTCGCCAGCGCGGCCGCGGTCTGGCACACGCTGCGCGGGCGCGGCGCGAACTGGGTGCCGACCGGGGTCAGCCAGGGGCGAGGCGGGCTGGCGCGGAAGGTGAGCCTGCTCGCGGTGGCCTGGCTCGGGGCGACCACGCTGGCGGGCTGGATCGCTTTTGGGGCAGGGGTTTTCGCGCACGGGATCGCGAACTACTGGGCGCTGGCCGGATACCTGCTGGTGCAGGGCTACCTGAGCGTGCCGCTGCTGATCGACCTGGCGAACTCGTTGTGGCGGCAGGAGAAACGCGAGATCGGGGCCGGGAACCGGTGGGCGGCGACGGCCGCGCGGCGGAGCTGGCCGGAGCTGCTGGCGATCACGGTGGCGCTGGGCGTGCTCGGCCTGCTCGCCTCCGGGCTGGTGGACGGGATCCTGTGATGCCGAGCTACCACCCCGGCCGCCGGGCCGACATCGAGGGCCTGCGCGCGGTGGCCGTGCTGACCGTGCTGGGTTTCCACGCCGGAGTGCCGTTGTTTGGCGGCGGGTTCGTCGGCGTGGACGTCTTCTTCGTCATCTCCGGGTTCCTGATCACCGGGCTGCTGCTCGGCGACCTGGCCACCAAGGGGACCTTCTCGCTCAAGGAGTTCTATGCCCGGCGGGCCCGGCGCATCCTGCCCTCAGCCGGGGTGGTGCTGGTGGCGGTCGCCTTTCTCAGCTGGCTGCTGCTGCCGCCGTTGCGGGCCAAGGACATCGCCTACGACGTGCTCGCGGGCGCGCTGAACGTGGCGAACTGGTGGTTCGTGGCCAACCAGACCGACTACCTGGCCGCGGCCCGCGACCACTCGCCGGTGCTGCACTTCTGGTCGCTGGGCGTGGAGGAGCAGTTCTACCTGGTGTGGGCGCCGCTGCTGCTCGGCATCGCGGTGCTGGCCCGCAAGCTGGGCCGCTCGGTGGTGCCGCTGGTGGCCGGGGTGGTGGCGCTGCTGAGCATCGGCTCGCTGCTGCTCTCGGTGCGCTGGACGGCGAGCTCGGAACCGTTGGCGTACCTGGGTTCGCCGACCCGGGCCTGGGAGTTCGGGCTCGGCGCGCTGGCCGCGGTCGCCGCGCCCTGGCTGCGGCTGCCGGTGGCGGCGCGCTGGGTGCTCGGCTGGCTCGGCGCGGCCGCGATCGGCTGGTCTACCGTGGTGTTCAGCTCGGCGACCGCGTTCCCCGGCGCGGTCGCGCTGGTGCCGGTGCTCGGCACGGTCGCGGTGATCCTGGCTCCCGGCAAGGGTTTCGCCGGTTTCCTGAGCACCGGGCCGATGCGCGCGATGGGACGGCTGTCCTTTGCCTGGTACCTGTGGCATTGGCCGGTGCTGGTCTTCGCCGAGGCGTTGTCCGGGCAGCTGGCCTGGCCGGTGAAGCTGGCGCTGGTGCTTGGCGCGGCCGCGCCTGCCTGGCTGACCGCGCGGCTGGTGGAGCGGCCGGTGCGGTTCTCCCGGACCATCTCCGCGCTGCCGGTGCGCGGGCTGGCCATCGGCGTGACCGCGGTGCTGCTGCCGGTGGCCGCCGGGCTGGTGACCGGCAGCGCGGCCCAGCGGATGATGGGCGGCGGGGTCACCGAGCTGTCCGCGACCCTGCCGCTGGCCGCCGCGGACGGCCCCGACCTGCTCACCAGCCCCGCCCCCGGCCTGACTCCGCCGGTGGACCGGGCGCGGGCGGACCTGCCGCCGGTGCCGGGCTGCGAGCTGTTCCCGGCCGAGCTGACCGGGCCGGAGTGCGTCTTCGGCGATCCGGCCGCCGAGCAGGTGCTGCTGATCGGGGACTCCCATGCCAGCCAGTGGTTCCCGGCCGTGCACCAGCTGGCACAGCGGCGTGGCTGGGCGGTGCGGGTGCGGGTCAAGCAGGGCTGTCCGCTGCCCGACCTGACCGTGTACAACCCGACCCTAGGCCGGGCCTACACCGAGTGCGACACCTGGCGGCGGGACACCCTGGCCCAGGTGGCCGGTACCAAGCCGAAGCTGGTGTTCCTCGCCTCGCTCAACCAGTACACCGCCGATGAGCAGCTGCTCAAGGCCGCCTGGGCGCGCAGCCTGGACCGGCTGGCCGCCACCGGCGCGCCGCTGGTGTACCTGCGGGACACCCCGTTGCCGGGCAAGGACATCCCGGCCTGCGTGTCCGAGGACCCGGCCGCCTGCGGCTTCCCGCGCGAGCGGGCGCTGCGGCCCGATCCGCTGGCCGGACGGCCTGATCTGTCCACAGTGGACATGAATCCGGTGCTGTGCCCCGGCGAGACCTGTCCCGCGGTGCGGCAGGGGGTGCTGCTCTACCGGGACGACTCGCACCTGACCGGCACCGCGGCCGCGCTGCTCGGTCGCCGGATGGAGAGGACCCTGGAGCGCCAAGGACTTCTGCCGCCGGTGTGGCAGCAGGTGTTCCGGGAGGAGTTCGACGGCCCGGACGGCGCCGCGCCGGACGAGCGGCGCTGGCAGCACGCCACCGGCACCTGCTACCCGGGCTGTCCGGCGCCGCGGTGGGGCACCGACGAGATCGAGACCATGACCGACTCCATCAACAACGTGCGGCAGAACGGCAAGGGGCAGTTGGCCATCACGCCGATCCGCACCGAGGCCGGGTGGACCTCGGGTCGCCTGGAGTCGCGGAGCACCGACTTCCGCGCGCCGGCCGGCGGAGTGCTGCGGGTGGCGGCCTCGATCAAGCTGCCCGAGGTCGGGCAGGCCGACGGCGCGGGGTACTGGCCAGCGTTCTGGCTGCTCGGCGACGCGGTGCGGCGCAACGGCAGCGGCTGGCCGGCGGCGGGCGAGATCGACGTGGGTGAGTCGCTCAACGGCCGCGAGTCGGTGTTCGGCACCTTCCACTGCGGCACCACCACTGGTGGCCCTTGTCAGGAGCCGGTCGGACTTGGCAGCGGGGAGCAGGCCTGCGTGGGCTGTCAGCGGGAGTTCCGCGAGTACGCGGTCGAGCTGGACCAGGGCAAGGGCGAGATCCGCTGGCACCTGGACGGGAAGCAGACCTTCGCCCTCAGCAGGGACAAGGTGGGGGAGCAGGTCTGGCGGCAGGCCACCGACCACGGCTTCTTCCTGATCTTCAACGTGGCCATCGGCGGCCGCCTGGCCGGGGACCCGAACGGCTCCACCGCCTCCGGACGGCCGATGCTGGTGGACTCGGTGACCGTCTCGGTCAGCTGAGCGCGTCCCAGCGGGCCGTCAGCGACTCGACGGCCCGCTGGGCTTGCACCGGAGTGATCTGCTCGGGCAGTTCGACGGTCAGCTTGGCCGCGGACTCGGCCAGCGCCCGGTGGTCGGCGGTACCGAGCAGGCGGGCCAGGTCGACCCGTTGCAGCAGCTTCTTGGTGATCGGGCGCTTGGCGTCCCAGAACACCAGCGCGGACAACAGGGTCGCGGTGGTCGGGCCGCGCAGCAGCGCGGTGAGCACCGCGGCCTCGGCCAGGTCGGTGCTGGAGAGGAAGTAGCAGGTGTCGTCCAGGGTGACCGGCCTGCCGTCGATCGGGGCCAGCAGCCGGAACTCGGCCTTCTTGTACATGCCGGAGACGGCGACCTTGTACGGCGCGAAGGTGTAGTCGCCGATGCCGAACACGCTGAACCGGGGCCGGGCGCGGTAGATCGCGGAGCGGCGGCCGTCCAGTGCCTCGGCGTGTTCCCGGAGGTAGGCCCACAGCTCCGGCGCGGTCTGTGCCAGCTCGGTGGTGTCCTGGCCGAGGCGGCGCTGCGGCAGCACCAGCTTGCGCCGGGCGGTGGTGGTGTTGCCGTGGAACAGGTCCGAGCTCTTCAGCAGCGGGTAGAGGTGCTCAGTCTCGATCCGCGCCCGGGTGTCCGCGGGCAGCTCCATCACCGCGGTGGCGTCGTGCTTGACGCCCTGCCGCCATTCCAGCGGCGCGGTCCCATCTGCCTCGGCGGTGCTGGTGTAGGCCTCGACATCGGCCACCAGCTTGCCGCCGACCAGACCGAAGTGCCGCGAAGGCGTTGCCGCGTCGAGGGATTCGTAGAGCGCGCAGGTGTAGCCGCCGACAGTCTGTCCAATGTGGATGGTCAAAAGACCCGCGTCCACGTTGGCGCCGAACCAGCGGTGCGAGTCGATCAGCCGCAGGGTGGCCCCGGCCAGCGGAATGCCGTGCTCGGCGCAGAAACCGAGCAGGTTGCGGGCCACCTGGGTCTTGCACAGCATGGCGATGGTCGGCCGGTGCCCGCGCAGCTCGGTGAGCAGCTTCTGCCAGATGTACTCGGCCACGTCGAAGTTGGACTCGCCGGTGCGGGCGGCCATGCCGGGCCGGTTGCGCACGTTGGACTTCACCGGCACGTTCGCCGAGCCGAACCGGGTCAGGTCGGCCATGGTCACCCACGGCGGGTTGCCCAGCACCAGCAGCTCGCCCTCGGCCGCCCAGGGCAGGTCCGCGCCGAGGTCGAGCCCGAACACGCACTGCTGCCGGACCTCGCCGTGCGCGGCGGCCAGCTCGGCGTGCGCGGGCTGGATCTCCACCCCGATCCGTTGCGGCACACCGAGTTCGGCCGCGGCCTGGAGGAAGGCGCCAGTGCCGCAGGTGGGTTCCAGCACCTTGCGGTAGTCCCGCGGCGGCAGGGTCGCCACCACCGCGCGGGCCAGGTTCAGCGGGGTCTGGAAGTCACCGAACTCGTTGTTGGGCACTGAGGGTCCGCCATTCGTGGTCAAGCAGACCGTAGTGCACGTCGTCGGCGAACCCGTCCCCTTCCCACCACGCCTCGCGGTGCCGCCCCTCCTCGGTGAAACCGGCCGCCAGCGCCGCCTTCTGCATCGGCACGTTCCGCGCCCCCGTGACCAGCTGGACCCGGTGCAGCCCGAGCACGTAGAAGGCGTAGTGGCAGAGCACCTTGAGCGCGTCGATGGACAGGCCCTTGCCCCGGAAGGACTCCCGCAGCCCGATGCCGATCTCGCCGTTGCGGTGGTGGTAGTCGATGCCCCAGAGCGTGATCGACCCGGCCAGCTCGCCCTCGTGCTCGATGGCGAACGTGGCCGACTTGGGCAGCGGCTTGGCGTGGTGGGCGTCCACCGGCTCCCAGCCCTCCAGCACGGTCTCCAGCGGCACCGGGAACCACGGCGCGGACGAGCTGAGCATGAAGCCGGTGACGTCCGCGCGCTGCTCGGCGTAGAGCACCGCGGCGTCGTCCTTGGTACAGGGCCTGAGCAGGATCTTCTCCCCGTGCAGCATGGCGCGAGGCTAGCCCCGCCCGCCTGTCGGCTGCCTCTCATTTTTCGCCGCCGGGCAGATCCGTGAACGCGGTCCGCCCGATCCGGTTACCGTGGTCGGGTGAGCGTCCAGGGCGACCCGCGGCACCGGGTGCAGTTGCCGAGCGTGCACGAGGCGCTGCTGCCCCGTGAGCACTCGCTGCACCGGCCGCGGCACGGCCACCGCCAGCGCACCGCGCTGACCGCGGCCGGGATCTTCTTCCTGACCCCGCTGCTGGTCTGGACGCTGGGCGCGCGGCCGGCGGCGTTCGAGAACCGGCCGCTGGCGGCCTTCCCCAGCCTGAGCGACGGCTGGGGCTTCTTCACCGGCCTGTCCCAGTGGGCCACCGATCACCTGGTGTTCCGCCAGGACGCGGTGCGCGCGGCGGACGGCATCAGCGAGGGCCTCTTCGGCGAGCCCGCCCCGCTGGACCGCGGCCAGCAGCCGCAGGGCCCGGTGCCGGGCAACCAGACCACCTCCCCGCAGCCCCAGCCGCAGCTGCCCAACCAGCCGGTCCCGGTGGACCAGCAGTCCGTGCTGCCCGGTTTCACCAAGGTCATCCAGGGCAAGGACGACTGGCTGTTCTTCGGCATGGACATGCAGGCCAAGTGCCGGCCGGACAAGTCGCTCAACCAGGTGCTGGACCAGGTGCGCAAGCTGCGCGGGGTGGTGGAGTCCTCCGGGCGGGCCTTCCTGCTGATGATCCCGCCGGACAAGAGCACCATGGAGCCCGGTTTCCTGCCGGACAGCTATGGCGGCAAGGACTGCGCCCCGGCCATCGGCGCGGAGTTCTGGAACCGGTTCGCCACCGAGCCCGGCGTGCTGGACCTGCGCCCGATCCTGAACGAGACCAAGCAGCGGCTGGGCCGCCCGGTCTACCACAAGGACGACACGCACTGGAGCGACGAGGGCGCGGTCTCCGCGGTGCGCTCGCTCAGCGAACGGCTCAACCCGGGAGTGACCAAGCCCTGGTCGATCTCGCTGAGCGTGCCCTACACCAACCCCGGCGACCTGGCGCTGATGTCCGGCAAGCAGGGCAAGGTGACCGGGTTCCGCTACGAGATCCGCCCGGACGGTCAGGAGAACCGGGTCAAGCCGCTGGACAGCAAGTTCACCGAGCCGGAGCAGATCACCTCCAAGGAGATCCCCGGCGTGGTCGGCGGCCGGGTGATGCTCTTCGGCGACTCGTTCCTGGAGTCCACCGGCCGGTACCTGCACGCCGCGCTGTCCAACTTCACCGCCTACCACTACGGCCACGCGGTCAAGGACCCGGTCCGCTCGGGCAAGCTGGCCGTGGACAACGACGTGGTGGTCTTCGAGGCGGTCGAGCGCAACCTGACCAGCGGCACCGCCGGCTTCCTCGGCAACGAGTTCATCGACGCCTTCGGCCGCGAGCTGGCGGCGAAACCCCGGCCGAGGTAGGGGAAACTCCCTCGCTGGTTCGGGGGTCTGGCCCTGGTGTGCCCGCCGCCGATCCCCGGCAGGCTGACGGCATGAAGATCACTGGGGTGAAGGCGGCGGCCGCGTTCGGTTTGGCCGCGTTACTGGCCGCGCTGCCGCTGACCGCGCTGGCCAAGGCGGAGTCCGGCCGGGGGACACTGGTCTCGGCCGCGTCGGTGGGCTCGGTCGAGGCCGCGGACATGCCGGACTACCTGGCCAAGGGCGAGATGTCCTCGCCGCTGGCCACCCGCGCGGTGGACGGGTTCAAGATCGAGTACCGGACGGTGGACGCGCTCGGGAAGCCGACCACGGCCACCGGGCTGGTCGCGGTGCCCAGGGCGCCGCAGCGGCGGCTGAGCGCGGTCACCTGGCTGCACGGCACCCAGGTGTACCGGGGCGACCAGCCCTCGGTGCGCCCGGACGGCACCGACCGGCGGGCCGCCTACCTGTTCGCCTCGGCCGGGAAGCTGGCCGTGGCGCCGGACTACCTCGGCCTGGGCGGCGGACCGGGCTTCCACCCGTACATGCACAACGACTCGCTGGTCACCGCCGCCGCCGACGCGGTGCGCGCGGCCACCGCCCTGGTGCGGCGGCAGGGCGTCACGGTGGACCGGCGGCTGCTGGTGAGCGGGTTCTCCCAGGGCGGCAACGGCGCGATGGCGCTGGGCAAGGCCCTGCAGCAGGGCCGGGAGCCGGGGCTCGGGCTGCGCGCGATCGCGGCGATCAGCGGCCCGTACGACTTCACCACCGCGGTGGCCGACGCGGTGGCCGGGCGGCCCGCCAACGCGGTGGCCTACCTCGGCTACGCGGTGACCTCCTGGCAGCGGCTGCACCACCTCTACGACGACCCGGCGAAGGTCTTCCGGCAGCCGGAGCTGGCCCCGCTGTTCGACGGGCACACGCCCAACCAGGAGCTGTTCCGGCGGCTGCCGCGCACGGTGGGGGAGTTCTTCACCACGGAGTTCCTGGACCGGCTGACCAACCCGGACCCGGTGCTCAAGGCGTTGTGGGCCAAGGAGAGCACCAGCTGCCAGTGGCGGCCGAGGGTGCCGGTGAAGCTGTTCGCGGCCACCGGCGATGAGGACGTGGCCTTCCACAACAGCCAGACCTGCGCGAAGCAGAGCGGGGCGCCGGTGACCGACCTCGGCAAGGTCTCGCACAACGCCAGCGCCAAGCTGGCCGCGGTTCAGGCCGTGGCGGACTTCGCCCGGTTCAGCCGGTAACCGCCGACCCCCCGGCACACCAGGTAGATCAGGAAGGACAGCGCGGTGATGAACGCGCTGACCGGGACCCCGGGGGCCAGTGACAGCAGGATGCCGCCGATCGCCGCGACCTCGGCGAAGACCACCGAGAGCAGGATCGCCAGGCCGGGCCGGGCCGTGACCCTGGCGGCGGCCGCGCCCGGCGTCACCATCAGCGCCAGCACCAGCAGCGCGCCGACGGTCTGCACGCCCAGCGCGGTCGCCACGCCGACGAGCACCGCGAACAGCGGGGTCAGCAGCCGCACCGGGACACCCCTGGCGGCCGCGACCTGCCCGTCCGCGCTGGCGAACAGCAGCGGCCGGTAGATCAGCGCGAAGGCCAGCAGCACCACCGCGGCGGTGACCGCGAACAGGGTCAGCTCGCCCGAGTCCACGGTGACGATCTGCCCGATCAGCAGGCTGAACTTGTTGTTGGTGCGAATGGGGTTCACCGCGAGCAACAGCACGCCGAGGCCCAGGCCGAAGGAGAGCACCGCGCCGATCACCGAGTCCCGCTCGGTGTCCTTCTGCCCGAGCAGCCCCAGCATCAGCGCCGCCACCACCGAGCCGAGCAGCGCCCCGGTGCCCACGCTGAAGCCGAGCAGCAGGGCCGCGGCCGCGCCGGTGAAGGCCAGCTCGGCGGTGCCGTGCACGGCGAAGGACATCTTGCGCGCCACCACCATCGGCGCCAGCACCCCGGACACCAGGCCCAGCACCAGCCCGGTGAGCAGGGCGTTCTGCACGAAGTCCTCGCCGAGCAGGGCTGCCGTGGCCTGGAAGTCGAACAGCTTGGCGAAGAACGACTCCAGGCTCATCGCAGCTCCTCCGCGGGCTCCCGCACGTGGTGGCAGTCGGCAGGGGTGGTCTCGGCGTCCGCGCCGACCACCACGATCCGGTCCCGCAGCCGTAGCACCTCGACCCTGGTCCGGTACAGCTCGCTGAGCGTCTCGGTGGTCATCACCTCGGCGGGCGGGCCGATCCGGAACCGGCCGTCCACCAGGTAGAGCACCCGGTCCACCTGGTCCAGCACCGGGTTGATCTCGTGCGTGACGAACAGCACCGCCGCGCCGGTCTGCCTGGCCCGCTCGCCGATCAGCGAGCTGACCACCCGCTGGTGCGCCAGGTCGAGGGAGAGCAGCGGCTCGTCGCAGAGCAGCACCGCGGGCTCGCCGACCAGTGCCTGGGCCACCCGCAGCCGCTGCTGCTCACCACCGGAGAGCAGGCCGACCGGGGCCTTGGCGTAGCCCGACGCGCCGACCGAGGCCAGCGCGTCGTCGATCCGGCGCGCCCGCCCGGCCCGGCCACGCAGCGCGAACGGGCCCCAGCGGTGCCCGTCCAGACCCAGCCCGACCAGGTCCCGGCCGCGCAGCGCGAGTGAGGTGTCCACCGCGCGCTGCTGCGGGATGTAGCCGATCCGGGTGCTGCCGCCGCGCACCGGCGCGCCGCCGACCTCGGCGGTGCCGCCGGTGAGCTGGTTCATGCCCAGCAGCACCCGCAGCAGGCTGGTCTTGCCGGAACCGTTGGGGCCCAGCACGGCCAGGAACTCACCCGGCGCCACGTCCAGGTCCAGCCCGTCCCAGAGCACCCGGTCGCCGAAGGCGAGCCGGGCGCCGCGGAGGCGGACCGCGGGCGTCACTGCTTCAGCGCCGCGGCCAGCTTGTCGATCTGCTCGCCCATCCACTGGGTGTAGTCCTTGCCCTCCGGAAGCGTCTCGGTCAGCTCGACGACCGGGACGTTCGCCTTGACCGCGTTCTCCTTGACCTGCTTGGTGACCGGTGACTCGGTCTGCGGGTTGTACACCAGCACCCGCGCGGTCCGCTCGGTGATCACCTTCTGGATCTCCGCGATCGCGGCGGCCGGCGGGTCGTTCTCCTCCTCGACGGCCTTGCTGAACTGGGCCGGAGTCACATCCGCCAGCCCGGCCTCGTCGAGCAGGTAGTGCGCGATCGGCTCGGTGGCCGCGACCTTGACGCCCTGGTGCGCCTGCTTGACCGCGTCCACCTTCTGCTCCAGCGCGTCGATCTTGGCGGTGAACGCCTGCGCGTTGGCGGTGAACTTGTCCTTCTGGTCGGCCTTCAGCTCGCCAAGCTTGGCCGCGACCGCCTTGGCCACGTCCTCGACCAGGTCCAGGTCGTACCAGAGGTGCTCGTTGGCGTGCTCGTGCGCGTCCTCGGCATCCGGCTTGCCGTGGTCGTCCTGGCCGGCCACCTTCATCGCCTCGATGGCGGGCTTCGCGGTGTCGTTCTTGATCATCTGCGGCACGAAGTCGTCGTAGTGGCCGCCGTTGAACACCACCAGCGCGGCCCCGCGCACGGTGGCCGCGTCGGCCGCGGAGGACTCGTAGGAGTGCGGGTCCCCGGTGGCGCCGACGATGGCCTTGACCGAGACCGCGTCCCCGCCCACCGCGCGGGCCACATCGGCCCACACGTTGGTGGAGGCGACCACGGACAGCTTGCCGTCCGCGGTCGGGCTGGGGCTGCCGCTGGTGCCGGCGGGCGTGCCGCCGCCGCAGGCGGTCAGGGCGAGTGCGGCCGCGGTGAGGGCGGCGACCGCACCCACCGGTCGGACGTAACGCGGAGTCATCGAATCCTCCTCCGAACGGGGTGGCTGCACTCGTAAGAATGGAAACCGTTGTCGAGTTCAGCCTAACCCGCCGGACCGCGTGCCACCGTCCGGGCGTGACTCATAAGCGGAACGGCGTGGTCACGAATGCATCGCGACCACGCCGTTCGGCGGAAAGAACCAGGTCAGACGGTGGTCGCCGTGAGGCGGTCGCCGGTCTCCGGGTGGAACAGGTGCACCTCGCCGTGGTCACGCAGGCCGACCTTGACGGTCTGGCCCAGCGCCGGGGGCGTACGGCCGTCAACACGCACGGTGAACCTCTCCGGGCGGTCGCCGATGCGCACGCTGCCGTAGAGGATCGCGTCCGCGCCGAGCTCCTCGACCAGTTCGACCACCATGCTCATGCCGTCGTCCTCGGCGGAGACCAGCCGGAGCGACTCGGGCCGGACGCCGAAGGTGACCTCGGTCAGGCCTGCCGAGCCGACCTTGTCCAGCACGTTCCGCGGCAGCTGCACCTCGAAGCCGTCGATCTGGGCGCCACTGCTGGTCAGCGGCACGGTCTTGAGGTTCATCGCGGGCGAGCCGATGAAGCCGGCCACGAAGGCGTTGGCCGGGGTCTCGTACAGCGCGCGCGGGGTGTCGCACTGCTGGAGCAGGCCGTCCTTGAGCACCGCGACCCGGTGACCCATGGTCATCGCCTCGACCTGGTCGTGGGTCACGTAGATGGTGGTGGTGCCCAGCCGCTGCTGGAGGGTGGCGATGTTCGCGCGGGTCTCCACGCGGAGCTTGGCGTCCAGGTTGGACAGCGGCTCGTCCATCAGGAAGACGCTGGGCTCGCGGACGATCGCGCGGCCCATCGCGACCCGCTGGCGCTGGCCACCGGAAAGCGCTTTCGGCTTGCGCTCGAGATATTTCTCCAGGTCCAGCATCTTCGCCGCCTCAAGGACCTTCTCCTTGATCTGCGGCTTCGGCACGCCGCGGAGCTTGAGCGCGAAGCCCATGTTCTCCCCGACGGTCATGTGCGGGTAGAGCGCGTAGGACTGGAACACCATGGCGATGTCCCGACCCTTCGGCGGCACGTTGGTGACGTCCTTGCCGCCGATCTGGATCGCGCCCTCGTCGACGTCCTCCAGCCCGGCCAGCATGCGCAGCGCGGTGGACTTGCCCGAACCGGAGGGGCCCACGAGCACGAGGAACTCGCCATCGGCAATGTCCAGCTGGAGCTGGTCCACAGCTCGCACCGGCGGCGTGCCCGCGTAGACCCGCGAGGCGTTGACGTAGGCGACCTCGGCCATGTGTGGTCCCTTTCGAAGTGATGCAGGTGACGCCAAAATAGCTGGTGAGCGGTCTCACGTCAGCCCCCTGGGCGACACTGATTGGTAAAGACCTCAGACAATGGCGGCTGCCTCTGCCCGGGTCAGCCCTTCACCGCGCCCGCGGCCAGCCCGGTCACCAGGAAGCGTTGCACCAGGTAGAAGACGATGACCGCGGGGATCGCGACCAGAATCGATGCAGCTGCCAGGTGGCCCCACTCCGTGCGGTTCTGCTGCACAAAAACCTGGAGCCCGACCGCCAGCGTCTTGTTCTCGTCAGCCGCGGACAGGAAGGCGGAGGCGAAGGCGACCTCGCCCCAGGCGGTGAGGAAGGCGTAGAAAGCGGTCACCGCCAAGCCCGGACGGGCAAGCGGCAGCACCAGGCGCCAGAACACGCCGAAGTGGGACAGCCCGTCGATCCGCCCCGCCTCGTCGATGTCGGCAGGGATGGTGTCGAAGTAGCTCTTGAGCATGTAGGCACAGAACGGGATCGCGGTGGTGCAGTAGATCAGCACCAGGCCGAAGCTGCTGCCCTGCAAGCCGAGGCTGAGCATGATGTTGTACAGCGGCACGATCAGCACCGCGAACGGGAACATCTGGATGATCAGGAAGCTCAGCATCGCCGGGCGGTAGCCGGGGAAGCGGAACCGGCTGACCGCGTAGCCGGTGGTCGCGGACAGGAACACCGCGATCACCGTGGTCAGCAGGGCGATCAGCACCGAGTTGCCGAACCAGGCCAGGAAGTCGCCCTTGGCGCCGGAGAGCACGTCGGTGTAGTTGCCCGCGGTGAACTCGTTGATCAGCTTCGGGGTCGGCTCCACCGCGCGGGAGTCCGGTTTGAACGAGGTGACCAGCACCCAGAACACCGGGAACACCGCGATCACCGAGGCCACCACGAGCGTGGCGTGCAGTCCGAAACTGGCCAGTGGAGAACGCTGGTCGCGCTTCAGTTTGGTCGACATCTTCACCACACCTCGCCCTGCTTGCGCAGCGCCCTGCGATAGCCGGAGGCGAACACCAGCAGCAGCGACAGGATCAGCACGCCGTAGGTCGAGGCGATCGCGTAGTCCCGGGAGGCGCCCGAGAAGAACCGCTCGAAGGCGTAGATGACCAGGATGCGGGTGTTCGGGTTGACCCCGCCGGTGACCAGGTAGATCACCGCGAACATGTTGAAGGTCCAGATGGTGCCCAGCAGCACCACGGTGCTGGACACCGAGCGCAGGCCGGGCAGGGTGATGTTGCGGAAGCGCTGCCAGGCGGAGGCGCCGTCGATCTCGGCCGCCTCGTACAGCTCGCCTGGGATGGACTGCAGGCCGCCGAGCAGGGCCACCATCATGAACGGCACGCCGAGCCAGATGTTGACCATGATCACCGCGACCAGCGCCAGGTCGGACTGGCCCAGCCACACCGGCTGCGGCAGCCCGATCGAGCCGAGCAGCTGGTTGATGATCCCGTACTGCGCGTTGAACATGTACTTCCAGGCGAACGCGCTGATGAACGCGGGCACCGCCCAGGGCAGGATCAGCAGCACCCGGTACAGCCCGCGCCCGGCGATCCGCCGGTTGAGCAGCACCGCGAGGCCGAGGCCGATCACGTAGTGGAAGAAAACGCTGGCGAAGGTCCAGACCAGCGTGCGCACCAGCACGGCCCAGAAGTCCCCGTAGGAGGGGTCCCCGGAGAGCACGTTGAGGTAGTTGGTCAGCCCGACCCACTCATAGGTGGCCGGACGGTCCAGGATCGGGTTGGCGATCGTGGCTTCGTTGATGTTGGTGAAGCTGTAGTAGACGCCCTGCACCAGCGGCAGCAGGACGAGCACCCCGATCACCACCACGACCGGCAGCACCATCGCGTAGGCGTACCAGTGCCTGGCGAAGAAGTTCCGCACGACTAGCTCATCTCTCCGGGGACGCCTGAATCAGCTGTAGTCCTTGACGACCTGGTCCTTGTAGGTCTTGGCCACCTCGTCCAGGGCAGCCTTGGCCGTCTTCTTGCCGGAGAGCACGTCCGCGTAAGCGATCTTCAGCGGGTCGAACAGCTCGCCGCCCTGCGGGATCCACGGGCGCGGGTGCGCCTTCTGCACCACCGGGGTGAAGCCCGCGACCACCGGTTGCGCCTTGACCTCGGCCGACTCGTAGGCCGACTTGCGGGTGGGCAGCAGGCCCAGCTCCTTGGCGATGGTCACCTGGGAGGCGGTGCTGGACATGCACTGCACCAGCTTGATCGCGTTGTCCTTGGCCTTGCTGCCCTGGCGCACCACGTAGTCGTGGCCGCCGACCGGGGAGCTGGAGCCGGCCGAGCCCGCCGGGACCGGCGCGATGCCCAGGTTGGCCGGGTCCTTGAAGGCGTCGCCCTTGAGCAGGTCCACCGCGGCCCACGGGCCGTCGATGACCATGGCCACGCCGCCGGTGGAGAAGGCGGCCTTCATGTTGGTGTTGGAGTTGGTCGGGTCCTGCGCGGTCTGCGCCGCCTTGGCGTCCAGCAGGCCCTTCGCGGTCTCCAGGCCCTTCACCGACTCCGGCGAGTTGACCAGGATCTTCTTGCTGGCGGTGTCCACCAGGTCGCCGCCCTCGCCGTAGATGAAGGGCAACGCGTAGTAGCCGTCGTTGTTGATGAACAGCGCCTTCTCGCCCAGCTTGGCGCCGGCGGCCTTGACCTCGGCCCAGGTGGCCGGCACCGCGATCCCGGCGTCGGCCAGCGCCTTCTTGTTGTAGTAGAGCGCCAGCGCGTCGGTGACCTGCGGGATGCCGTAGGTCTTGCCGTTGTACTTGGTCGAGCCCAGCGGGACTTCCAGGAAGTCGGCGGTGTCCTTGCCCAGCGCGGTGTCGGTCAGGTCGACCACCAGGCCGTTGTGCGCCAGCTCCGGCACCCAGGCCACCTCGGCCCGGAACACGTCCGCGCCCTGGCCGCCCTGCGCGCTGGTCTTGAAGTTGCTGCGGGCCTGGTCGAAGGCCACCGTCTCCACCGAGACCTGATAGCCGTCCTTGCTCGCGCAGCCCTCCGCGATCTTCTTGAACACGGGGGACTCGTTGGGACCGCTGGTGTCCCAGTAGACGACCTTGCTGGAGTCGCCCGCCCCGCCACCACCACCGCAGGCGGTGAGGGCCAGCGCACCGGCCAGGCCGAGGGCGGCGGCCTTGGCGAGCTTCGAAACCTGTCCTCGGGAAGTGCGTCGCATCGTTGCTGTCGTTCCCTCCGGTACCCGCTGCATCTTTGCAAGCTTTTGCGTTGAGGCTGACGCGGATTTCATACCCAATGCCCGGGTTTGGTCAAGGTCTACCGCGTAACCAAGCCGTAACGGGGGCTGGTAACAGCGCCGGATGGACCAGTGATTGCAAAAACTTGCTGTACGCGGCAGGCTGTCGGCTCGTGACGGGACTTGCCGATATCGCGCGTGCGGCCGGGGTCAGCATCTCCACGGTCAGCCGGGTCCTGAACCGGCGGGCCGGGGTCAACGAGGCGACCCGGCAACGGGTGCTCGGCGTGCTCGCCGACCTGCCCTACACCCCGCGCGGCCTCGGGGCGCTGCAACGCACCGGAGTGATCGGCCTGCTGGTGCCCGAACTGTCCAACCCGGTCTTCCCCGCCTTCGCCGAAGCCCTGGAGACCAGGGCGGCCCGGGCCGGCTACGGCTCGCTGCTGTGCAACACCCGCTCGGCCAGCCTGCGCGCCGACGGGGCCGACCTGGACGGGCGGGAGCTGGTCGAAGAGGAATATGTCCGGATGCTGCTCGCCCGCGGCGTGGAGGGCATGGTCTTCGTCTCGCCGGAGATCAACAACGCCGAGGACGGCGGCGCGAGCTACTACAGCAAGCTGCTGGCCGACGGCGTGCAGATGGTCTTCGTCAACGGCGGCGCGCCCGCGCTGGACGTGCCGGACGTGACGGTGGACGAGCAGGTGGCCGGCTACCTGGCCGCCCGGCACCTGGTCGAGCTCGGGCACCGGCGGATCGGCTTCGTCTGCGGCCCGGCCCGCTCGCTGCCCTCCCGGCTCAAGCGCGCGGGCTGGTCCGCCGCGCTGGAGGAGGCCGGGCTGCCCGCCGACCCGGCGCTGGTCGCGCACGCCCCCTACGGCGCGGCCGGTGGCGCGGCCGCGATGGCCGGTCTGCTCGACGGCCCCCGGCCCAGCGCGGTGATCTGCTCCTCCGACCACATGGCCCTGGGCGCGATGCGCGAGGCGCACCGGCGCGGGCTGTCCGTGCCGCGCGAGCTCTCCATCGTCGGCTTCGACGACATCCCGCTGGCCGCCTACTGCTCGCCCGCGCTGACCACGCTGGCCCAGCCGATCGAGGAGATGGCCAGGGCCGCGGTGGACGAGCTGGTCCAGCGGTTGAACCCGGCCGTGCGCCGCGCCGGGGGTAGTTACAGCCGGGTGTTCCGGCCGAAGCTGGTGGTCAGGGAGTCGACCGCGCCGTTGTCCTGACCTCTGAGATGGTCTGGACCAATGCGGCCGGTGATCACCCGAACGAGCTGGCCTTTCATGGCTCTGAACACAGCTTGGTCACCCAGGCTTCACTAGGTGGTTCTGAACCGTTACGGTCACTTCATGGCGCGGTCTTTGAACGCGCGGCGCCCTGCGACACTGGCGTCGCTGGCAGCGGAACTCGGGGTTTCCCGCACGACGGTCTCCAACGCCTACAACCGGCCGGACCAGCTCTCGCCGGAACTCCGGCGCCGAGTGCTGGAGACGGCCCGCAGACTCGGCTACCCGGGACCTGACCCGGTGGCCCGCTCGCTGCGCACCCGCAAGGCGGGCGCGGTCGGGCTGCTGCTCACCGAGAACCTTTCCTACGCCTTCCGCGACCCAGCGGCCATCGCCTTCCTGGAAGGACTGGCGCTGGCCTGCGAGGACGCCGGGACCGGCCTGCTGCTGGTGCCGGCCAACCCCGAGCGCGAGGACGTGGCCGCGGTGCACCGGGCCGGGGTGGACGGCTTCGTCGTCTACTCGGTGCCCGATGACGACCCGCACCTGGCCGCGGTGCTCGAGCGCCCGGTGCCGACCGTGGTCTGCGACCAGCCGGAGATCGGCACCGTGGACCGGGTCGGCATCGACGACCGCGGCGCGATGGGCCGGATGGCCCGGCACCTGATCGAGCTGGGGCACCGCAGGGTCGGCGTGATCTGCATGCGCCTGGCCCGCGACCGCAACGACAGCTTCGTGCCGGTGCACCGTCAGCACGAGGCGCACTTCCACGTGCAGCGCGCCCGGCTGGAGGCGCTGGCCACCGAGTTCGCCGCGGCCGGCGTGGACTGGGCCGGCGTGCCGGTGGTGGAGCGCTTCGACCACACCATCGCCTCCGGCTCCACCGCCGCCGCCCAGCTGCTCGACCGCGACCCGGAGATCACCGCGATCATCTGCACCTCCGACATCCTCGGCCTCGGCGCGCTGGCCGAAGCCCAGCGGCGGGGGCTGCGGGTGCCGCAGGACCTGACCGTGACCGGCTTCGACGGCATCCCGGACGCCGAGCGCGCCGGGCTGACCACGGTGCGCCAGCCGGTGCTGGAGAAGGGCAGGGCCGCGGGCCGGCTGCTGCTGGACACGGTCGACCCCGGTCGCCCGCGCACGGTCACCCTGGACACCGAACTGATCGTGGGCACCAGCTCGGGCGCGCCTAAGCCAGCCGCTCAGCAGTGGTACGGCCCCTGACCTCGAGCACCTTGCCCTTGCGGTCCAGCACCGCGCGCCAGCCCCTGGGCAGCCGCAACCGGTCCTCGGGGTTGGTCAGCTCGACGTTCTGCATGCCGAGGACCTCGCCGATGTCGGCCAGGTCCAGGTTCAGCGTCTCGATGGTGGATTCGTCGAACAGGGCGGCGCGTTTGAACACCGCGCTTTCCAAGTTGACGTATTTGAACGCCTTGATGAAGCTGAAGATCGCGTCATCGTGGAATTCCGTTTCCGCGGCCTGGACCTCGCCGTGGAACTCCGAGGTGCTGAAACTCGCTTTTCCGTAGAACAGGCTGCCGGTCAGCTCGACGGTGCCGGTGAAGGTGACCGCGTCCAGGGTGAAGCCGGCGTAGAGCTCGGCGTCCGGGGCGCTGAACACGCCGACCCGGCACTGGTTGAGCACGAAGTTCTCCAGCACCGCGCCGGTCAGGTCGAGATTGCAGACCACGTCTTCCGGCGCGTTGCGCAGGATTTCCGCGACCAGCCGCTGCGCGGCCAGCCGGACCTGGCGTTCCCGGTCTTCCGCGCGGTCCTGCTCGTCCTCGGCGTGCGGCAGTTTCTTGGGCTTGGGCGACGGCTGGATGTCATCGCCGCTGAGCTGGTTGCGCAGGGTCTTGTAGCGCTCGTGCCGGAACGGGCGGCGCAGGTAGGAGCACAGCACGTCCACCACGGTCTGGGTGCGGGTCGGATGCGCCCGCGCCAGGCCCACCAGCGCGTGCAGGGCGCCCACCCGGACCTGGTCCGCCTCGTGCCCGAGCAGCTCCACCGAGCGGGCGAACCGCTCGTCGGCCACCCGCTCCCGGTCGTGCATGGCGCGCACCCGCTCCAGCTCCTGGCGGGCCACCTCCACGGTCTGCCGGTCCCGCTCGATCTCCCGCCGGTCCTCCTCGGTGCGCCGCCTGCGGTCGTTGAGCCACAACGCGTACAGCGCGATCAGCGCGCCCGAGGCCACGCCGCCGGTCTTGAGCGCCTCGGCCCGGCCCGCGCCCGGATCGGAGCTCAGCAGCCAGCCCACGGCCAGGCCGAGCACGCCGATCGCGCCGCAGATGGTGGCGCCGAGCATGACGCTCTGCTTGTCCTTGTCCGCCCGTCGCGCGCGCAGGAGCAGCAGCACGACCGCGGTCACCAGACCGGCCGCGCCACCGCCGACCCACAGCCAGGGCTCCATGCCCAGATTGTCTCTCCCGATCTGCCGTTCCTCCTGGTGAAGGATGTTTTTCCACCCGGACGGCCGAGAGAATGAACTCACCATTCGACCGGCGCCGTCGAATTGTCACGTGCGCCTTCGTAAATCTCCCCGGTTATCCTTGCCGCTATGACTCAGGCGCCGCGCACTCGGGGCAGGCTGAACCGGTCGCTGGTGCTGGCCAAGGCGATCGAGCTGATGGACGCCGACGGCGTGGACGGGCTCACCATCCGCGCGCTGGCCACCGCGCTGGGCGCCAAGCCGATGGCGATCTACACCTACTTCGCCGGCAAGGACGAGCTGCTCGCCGCGGCCTACGAGGACCTGGTCACCCGCACCCCGCTGCCCGCGCTGGAAGAGGGCACCGAGGGCCTGAAGCGGGCCATGCGCGCGCACCGGGCGGTACTGCTGGCCCACCCCTGCCTGATCCAGCTGGTGGTGCGGATGGACCGGCCCGGCGAGTACGACCTGCGGCTCAACGAGGCCGCCTTCGCCGCGCTGCTGCACGCCGGGATGTCCCCGCGCGAGGCGCTGCTGCGCGGGGCGGCGGCCAACTGGCTGGTGCTGGGCAGCCTGACCCGCAACACGGCCAAGATGGTCCAGCACCCCGAGCGGCCGCCGACCGCGGCGGACTTCCCGCCGGAGACCCATCCCGCGCTGCACGCGGTGCTCTCGGTGCTGCCCGGCCTCGACGAGGAGGAGCTGTTCGAGGCCGGGCTGGACCTGGTGCTCGGCACTACTTCCGGCAGCTGACGTCCTTGGCGGGCAACGCACCGGCGATGAGGTAGCCGGTCACCTCCGCGTCCACGCAGGCGTTGCCGAAGTTGGCGTAGACCCCGTGCACGCGGGTGTTCTCCAGCAGCACCAGCCGTGCCTGGTCGCCGAGCGCGCGGCGCAGCCCCTGGGCTCCGACCAGCGGGGTCGAGGTGTCGCCGGATGCCTGCACGATCAGCACGCTCTTCGCCCGGCCCGGCACCACCTGGGCCGGCGGCTCGACCGGCTTGCCCGGCCAGAACGCGCACGGGTGGATGTTGCCGGCCGCCGCGCCGAAGAACGGGTACTTGCGCCCGTCCAGGGCCGAGTCCACCGCGTAGCGGGCCGGATCGCGCGGCCATTCGGCGTCGTCGCAGGCCACCGCCAGGTGACCGGAGAACAGCTCGTCCGCGGGGGGCAGCGCGGCCACCTGGTCTGCCAGGGCGATCGCCGCCGGGTCGCGCAGCGCGCCGCGGTCCAGGTCGCCGATCAGCGCGGCCAGCGCCGGGTTGTCGCGCTCGTCGTAGAGCACCCCGCGGACCACCGGGCGCAGCACCTCGCCGGTGAAGGTGAACGAGCCGTGCTTGACCGGGTTGCGGTCCAGCTTCGGCAGCAGCGCGTCCAGCCGGGCCCTGACCCGCTCGGCGGTCTGGCCCAGCGGCGCGCCGTTGCGCACCGTCCAGTCCGCCCAGTCGGCCAGCGCCTGCTCGTTCACCGGGCCCCAGTTGCGGAAGCTCTGCCGCCAGGCCGAGGCCGGGTCGACCGCGCTGTCCAGCACCACCCGGTCGGCCCGCTCTGGGAACAGCTGGGTGTAGACCGCGCCCAGGTAGGTGCCGTAGGAGGTGCCGAAGTAGCTGGCCGTGCGCTCGCCGAGCGCGGCCCGGACCGCGTCCAGGTCGCGGGCGACGTTGCGGGTGGTCAGGAAGGGCGCCAGGTCGCCGAAGCGCCGGTAGCACTGCTGGGCGAGGTCGGCGGCGGCCCGCGCGTCGGCGGCGAAGCCGTGCTTGCCGGGGTGCCGGGGCCAGGTCACCTCGAACAGCGAACCGGTCTGGCCGCAGGCGACCTGCCCGCTCTGGCCGATCCCGCGCGGGTCCATGCCGATCAGGTCGAAGCGGTCCAGCACGTCCTTGGGCAGCCTGCCGTGCAGGTCGCTCGGCAGGTCAAGGCCCGCGCCGCCCGGCCCGCCCGGGTTGGTCAGCAGGATGCCGTGCCGCTTGGCCGGGTCGGCGGCCTTGATCCGGGAGATGGCGATCTGGATCTTGCGGCCGCCCGGGTGCCGGTAGTCCAGCGGCACGGTCAGAGTGGCGCATTCCTGGGGCGTGCCGGGCTGGCCGTCGCAGTCTGTCCACTGTGGACGTTCCGAGGTGGGTTCGGCGGTGGCGGGCGCGGCCGTCGTCGCGAGCAGGGCGACGGCGGCCGTGGCCAGCAAGTACCTTCGGTGGGGCATGCCACCGAAGCTAGCGTACTTAGTACGTGATCAGCCAGGTACGTTCGCGCAGCGCTGATCCGACTCCGGCAGGCTGCCGCTGACCAGGTACTTCGTCACCGTGTTGTCCACGCAGGCGTTGCCGTAGCGGGCGTAGAGCCCGTGCATCCGGGCATCCGCCAGGGTCAGCAGCCTGGCGTTCTCGCCGAGCATCCGGCGCATGCTGACCGCCCCGGCGTACGGCGTGGCCGAGTCCCCGGTGGCGCCGACCACCAGCGCGCCGTGCCGGGCCGGGCGGATCCTGGTGGTCTGCTCCAGCGGCCGGTGCGGCCAGTACGCGCACGGCCCGATGCCGGCCGCCGCCGCGCCGAAGAACGGGTACCGCCGGGCGTCCAGCGCGGTCTCGGCGGCGTACCGGGCCGGGTTGCGGTCCCAGGCGGCGTCGGTGCACTGCACGGCCAGGAAGACCGAGACGAAGTTGTCCGCGGGGAAGGTGGCCAGCACCGCGTCCAGGAAGCCGCGCACCGCCGGGTCGCTGAGCTGCCCGTCGGCCAGGTCGGCGACCAGCCCGGCGAGCACCGGGTCGCTGCGGTCGCTGTAGAGCACCAGCCTGCTCACCTCGCGCAGCGTGTTGCCGTCCAGCTTCAGCTGCCCGTACTGGGCGGGCCGCTGGTCCAGCGCCCGGCCCAGTTCCGCGTAGTGCGCGCGCACCGCGGCCGGGGTCGCGCCGAAGTGGTAGGTGGCGTCCCGCTCCGCCGCCCAGGCTGCCCAGTCAGCGAACGCGGTCTCCGCGGCCGGTCCCCAGCCCCGGTTCATGCCGTGCCAGACCTTGGCCGGGTCGATCGCGCCGTCCAGCACCATCCGGTCCACCCGCGCCGGGAACAGCTGGCCGTACACCGCGCCCAGGTAGGTGCCGTAGGACCCGCCGTAGAAGCTGATCCGCTGCTCGCCCAGCCCGGCCCTGACCACGTCCAGGTCCCGGGCGGCGTTGCGGGTGGAGGCGAAGGGCAACCGGTCCCCTTCCGCCTGCTGGCACTGCTGGGCGACCTCCTTGGCCGCCTTCACCTCGGCCGGGAACCCACCGGGACCGGGCAGCCTCGGCCACAGCGCGTCGAAGACCGTGCCGGTGAACCCGCAGGACAGCGGGCTGCTCTTGCCCACGAACCGGGGGTCGAAGCCGATCAGGTCGAACCGGTCCAGCACGTCCTTGGGGAAGGTCTGCGCGAGTCCCAGCGGCATGTCCAGCCCGCTGCCACCCGGCCCGCCCGGGTTGACCAGCAGCACCCCGTGCCGCTTGGCCGGATCCGCCGCCCTGAGCCGGGAGATGGCCAGCTCGACGGTCTTCCCGCCCGGCGCCCGGTAGTCCAGTGGCGCGCGCAGGGTGGCGCATTCCAGTGGGGTGGCGGGGTTGGCGTCGCAGTCTGTCCACTGTGGACTCTGCGGCGCGGCGGTCACCGGCGGAGTGAGGGACAACGCGAGGAGCGCCGTCAGGGATGCCGCGAACGCGGCCCGGCTGGTACGCATGTGCCAGAAACTACGGGCCGTCGCGCGGTTCGCGCGACGGCCCGTTCGTTGGTGCTTTCGGCTCAGGCGTCCAGCAGCTGGGCGCAGCGGATCAGGCCCAGGTGCGAGTACGCCTGCGGGTGGTTGCCCAGCGAGCGCTCGGCCACCGGGTCGTACTCCTCCGGCAGCAGCCCGGTCGGCCCGGCACAGTCCACCATCTGCTGGAACAGCTCCTCGGCCTCTGTGCGGCGGCCGGTGAGCAGGTACGCCTCGATCATCCAGGCCGCGCACAGGTGCCAGCCGCCCTCGGAGCCCGGCAGGCCGTCGTCGCGGTGGTACCGGTAGACGGTGACGCCGGAGCGCAGTTCGGCCTCGGTCGCGGTGACCGTGGCCTGGAAGCGCTCGTCAGCCGGGTCGATCAGGCCGGACAGGCCGATGTGCAGGGTGGCCGCGTCCAGGTCGGTGCCGTCGTAGGCGGTGGTGAAGGACTGGACCTCGTCGTTCCAGCCGTGCTCCAGCACGTCCGCGCGGATGGTCTCGCGCAGCTTGGCCCACTCCGGGTCGACCTCCCGGCCGAAGCTCTCGCCGAGGGCGATCGCGCGGTCCAGGGTGACCCAGCACATGACCTTGGAGTACACGCGGTGCCGCGGTGCGGCGCGCTCCTCCCAGATGCCGTGGTCGGGCTCGTGCCAGCGGCGGGTGACCGCCTCGGCCATGGCCTGCACCATGCGCCAGTCCTCGTCGGTCAGCTTGCCCCTGGCCTCGGTCAGCTTCTTGACCAGGTCGACCACCGGGCCGAAGACGTCCAGCTGGACCTGCTGGTTGGCCAGGTTGCCCACCCGCACCGGGCGCGAGCCCGCGTAGCCGGGCAGGGTGTCCAGCACCGCTTCCGGGCCCAGCGTGGTGCCGTGCAGGGTGTAGAGCGGGTGCAGCCGCTCCGGGCTGGTCAGCGTGCCCAGCACGGTGTGCAGCCAGCCCAGGTAGGCCTCGGCCTCGGCGAGGGAACCCAGCGACACCAACGCTTGCGCGGACAGAGCGGCGTCGCGGACCCAGCAGTAGCGGTAGTCCCAGTTGCGGACCCCGCCGATCTCCTCCGGCAGCGAGGAGGTGGCCGCGGCCAGGAAGGCGCCGGTCTCCCCGTGCTGCAGGCCGCGCAGGGTCAGCGCGGAGCGGGCCACCAGCTCGCGCTGGGTCTTGGGCAGGTCGAGCGTGCTCAGCCACTCCGACCAGTAGCGGTCGGCGCGGCCACGGCGCTCGGCCTCCGGGGTCTCCGCGGCGGTGAGGTCGTCGGTGCCGCAGCGCAGCTCCAGCACCACCGGCGAGCCGGGGTGCACCGCGACGATGGCCTGCGCGGTGTCGTGCTGGCCGTCGCTGGTGACCTGCCAGTGCACGCCGGGGGAGCGCAGCACGATCGGGTCCGAGGTGCCCAGCACCCGCAGCCCGTCGTCCTCGGCCACCAGCGACACCGGGACCTGGCCGAACTCCGGCCGCGGCGCGAAGGTGACCAGCGCGGTGGTGTCGCCGGAGATCACCCGGACCAGGTCGGTGCGCTGCGGCTGCGCGTAGTGGTCCAGGTAGTCGGTGACCAGCAGCTTGGACCAGCGGGTCTCCACCGTCATGGTGCCGGGCACGTAGCGCTGGCCAAGGGGCAGGCCGTTGCGCTCGGGCTTGATGGAGAAGTGGCCCGCGCTCGGCCCGCCGAGCAGGTCGGCGAAGATCGCCGCCGAGTCCGGCTCGGGGTGGCACAGCCAGGTCAGCCGGGCGTCCGGGGTGACCAGGGCGACCGAGCGCTCGTTGGCCAGCATGGTGAGGCGTTCGATCGGCACCGCCTGCTCGCCGTAGAGCCAGTTCCGGCGCTCCTCCAGCAGGAAGGCCAGCACCAGCGCGACCTCGGCGGTGTCCGGGATGCGGTACTGCGCGGCGCTCTCGCCGTCGCCCACCTTCACGCCCAGGTCAGGGCCTGCCAGGCGGACGAAGGCCTTCTCGTCGGTGACGTCGTCGCCGATGAAGAACGCGGCCGAGGCGGCCACCTGGTGCCGGAGCACGTCGAGGGCGTGGCCCTTGTCGGTCTGGATCACGGCCAGCTCGATCACCGCCTTGCCCTCGGTGACCTGGATGTCCGGCCAGGTGCACGGGCCCTGGCGGACGGCCTCGAAGACGCGTTCGCCGATCTCCGGCTCGGCGCGCCGGGAGTGCACCGCCACCGAGGCGGGCTTGAACTCCAGGTGCACGCCGGGAGCGTCCGCGACGATCTCCTCGATCGCCCGGCGGACCCGGGTGAGCCGGTCCTTGGCGGCGGCGTCCAGCTCGTGCACGAAGCCGACGTCGAACTCCGAGCCGTGCGAGCCCACCAGGTGGACCTCGGCCGGCAGGCGGGACAGGGTGGCCAGGTCGCGCAGGGCGCGCCCGGAGATGACCGCGATCGTGGTGGCGGGCAGGGCGGCCAGCGACCGCAGCGCGTTCACCGACTCCGGCAGCGGCCGGGCACGCTCGGGATCGGCGACGATCGGGGCCAGGGTCCCGTCGTAGTCGCAGGCGACCAGCAGCCTCGGAGACCGAGCCAGCTGAATGATCGCGCGCCGCAACTCGATGGGGAGGGTTTCGGCGGTCAACGCCTTCCTCCTACGTGGCGTTCGGGGCGGTTGAGAACTATGTGGGCGCGCCCCGGGGGATGGGCGCCACCTATGTCGCGTTGCTCTGCGTGCCAAGCGCCTCGAGGAACGATCGAGCCCAGCGGTCGACGTCGTGGGTGAGGACCTGGCGGCGCAGAGCGCGCATCCTACGGCGGCCCTCGGCCGGATCAACGGTGAGGGCAGCCTGCAATGCGTTCTTCACGCCATCCAGATCATGCGGGTTGACGAGAAAAGCGCTCGTGAGTTCGGCGGCGGCTCCGGCGAACTCACTGAGAACAAGTGTTCCACCGAGGTCGTGTCGGCAGGCCACGTACTCCTTGCAGACCAGGTTCATACCATCCCGAACCGGTGTCACCACCATCACATCAGCGGCACAGAAGAAGGCGGCCAGCTCCTTGCGGTCCACCGACTGGTGCAAATAGTGCACGGCCGGGTGACCCACCCGAGCGAACTCGCCGTTGATCCGTCCCACACCGCGCTCGATGTCCTCGCGCATCTGCTGGTAGTGCTCGACCCGCTCCCGGCTGGGCGTGGCCAGCTGGATCATGGTCACGTCCTGTGAGTCGATCCGCTCCTCGGCCAGCAGCTCGTGCAGCGCGCGCAGCCGGACGTCGATGCCCTTGGTGTAGTCGAGGCGGTCCACGCCCAGCAGGATCTTCTTCGGATTGCCCAGCTCACGCCGGATCTCCGCGGCCCGCTGCTGCACCTCGCGGGTGCGCGCCAGCTGGTCCAGCCCGGCGGAGTCGATGGAGATCGGGAACGCGCCGACCCGCACCAGCCGGTCACCCACCGGCACCAGGCCGGGCCGGGTGCGCACACCCACCGCGCCCCTGGTCGGCTCAAGGCCGAGCAGCCTGCGGGCCAGCCAGAGGAAGTTCTGCGCGCCACCCGGCCGGTGGAACCCGACCAGGTCCGCGCCGAGCAGCCCGCGGATGATCTCCCCGCGCCAGGGCAGCTGCATGAACAGCTCCACCGGCGGGAACGGGATGTGCAGGAAGAACCCGATCCGCAGGTCCGGCCGCTGTTCCCGGAGCATCGCGGGCACCAGCTGCAGCTGGTAGTCCTGCACCCACACGGTCGCGCCCTCGGCGGCGATCTTGGCGGTGGCGTCGGCGAAGCGCTGGTTGACCTTCACGTAGGCGTCCCACCACTTGCGGTGGTAGGCGGGCGGGGCCACCACGTCGTGGTAGAGCGGCCACAGCGTCCCGTTGGAGAAGCCCTCGTAGTAGTCGCGCACCTCCTGCGCGCTCAGCTGCACCGGATGCAGCTGCACCCCGGTCTCCTCGAACGGCTCGACCTCGGCGTCGGCCACCCCCGGCCAGCCGACCCAGGCGCCACTGCGCGAGCGCAGGAACGGCTCCAGCGAGGAGACCAGCCCACCCGGACTGCGTTTCCACCGCTCCGTGCCGTCGTCCAACCGCTCGAGGTCGACGGGTAGACGGTTGGCGATCACGATGAAGTCAGCGGTCGAGTCCATCGCAGCACCCACCGGGTCCGCCTCCTTTGTCGACAGGGATCCGTGACCTGAGGTTATCCACAACGCCGCAGGTCTACCTGTTGGCGTAACGGCTGTCACAGTCCGCAATCGGGCGGTTGTTATGCGCACGGGCGCGTGCCGCTTACGATGTTCGCGGCACGCATGCCGGTGTAGCTCAATTGGCAGAGCACTCGCCTTGTAAGCGAGGGGTTACGGGTTCAAGTCCCGTCACCGGCTCGTAGCGCCTCTGGCTGCTCGCCGCCGTTGGCGGCTTCGCCGGGGCTCGTTGTGTGAATCCGGGGGCCGAGCCCCCGGACCCCCACGGTGCGGCTGGTGCCGAACCAGCGTGGTTTGGCGCCGCGCCTCGCGTCGCCGCTCCGCGCCTCGCGTCGCCTCGCCTCGCCTCGTCGTGTCTCGCCTCGCCTCGCCTCGCCTGGTCTGGTCTGGTCTCGCCTGGTCTGGTCTGGTCTGGTCTCGCCTGGTCTGGGCTGGGCTCGCCTGGGCTGGTTTCGGTTTTGTTGTGTCAGGAGCCCAGCCACGTGGTGAGCGCGCCTAATGGTCCGAGTAGTGCCGCGCCCGCCGAGGCCAGTGCGCTCGCTCGTTGCAGCAGTGTGGTCAGGCGGTTGGTCTGGGTTGCGATGCGGCTGCGGTCCGGTTGCGGGGACTGGAGCTCCTCGGCCACCTCGTCCAGCGCGCGGTCGGCCTCCCGGCGCTCGGCCCCGGTGAGCCGGAGCTCGTCCAGTGCCCTGCGCAGCGACTGGACCTCGGTGAGCAGCTCGTGGCCCTGGCCGATGTGCTGGTCCCGGCCTGCCACGTACTGCTGGCCGGGGCCGATGTTGACGTTGGTCCCGCGCACCCCGCGGATGTCGTAGTTGTCGCGCATGGGTCCTCCAGGTCAGTAGCGGTTCCGGCGGCGCTCGGCGCGGTCCTTGCGGCGGCGGGCGGCCTTGGCCATGGCGCCGCCGATGGAGGCCAGGATGCCGCCCGCGGCGAAGGCGCCGAAGCCCAGCGGCACCGCGGGCAGGCCGTGGAACTTCATGCTGAACGGGTCCACCGGCCTGCCGCCGGAGATCCCGGACATGCCGGAGAAGATCGTCCAGGCGAACAGCGCGGACCCGGCCAGCGCGACCAGCAGCCCGACCACCATGACCAGTCTGCCCACCCCGGCGCCCTCGGTGAGCGCGGTCATCGGGTCGTTGTCCACGGTGATGTGCGCTTCCTCGTACCGGCGCTGGTCGTAGCGGCGCTGGTCATAGGAGCGGTTGTCGTACTGGTCCCGCCCGGCCACGTGCTGCTCGCCCGGCCCGATGTTGATCGCCCCGCCCCGCAGGTCCCGCACCTGGTAGCTGTCCCCCGGGTAGTACCGGCTGGGTTCCGGCGCGGAGTAGCGCAGCTCCAGCCCGCCCAGGCGCAGCAGGTCGCCGTCGCGCAACGCCTGCGGGCCGTGCAGCCGCTGCCCGTTGAGCCAGGTGCCGTTGGTGGAACCGAGATCGCTGACCAGCACCTCGTCCCCGCTCCGGTCCAGGCAGGCGTGCCTGCGGCTGACCGCGTCGCTGGGCAGCGCGATGTCCCCGGCCCGGCCCACCGCGGACCGGCCAGGCGGCACCAGGAAGACGAACCGGTGCATCCCGCCCCTGGAGACCACGGTGAACCGGGGCTCGTGCGCGGCTGGATCGGCCATGTGTCCTCCCCCAGAGCAAGAGGTGCACACAGGGTCCGGATCTCGCTGACCAGGTCATACCGCCATCCAGGTGCGCCGACTGCCCGAAAGGGACGACTCGGGCTGGGCGCGCCCCGGCCGTATTGTCCAGACCACTGACGGTTCCCGGAATTGTCTAATGCTGAACCATTTCCACGCGGCGCTGCTCGCGAATTCCCTGGGAAGCGGTATAGGTCAGGTTAGGCTGACCTGTCCCAATCTGCCTCTGACCTGCGCTTATGGCGCTGGGTAAAAGTTCCGGTTCGTACTGTGATGTTGGCTACGAAGGATATGCCGTGGCGAGTTTGCTGATCGATCCAGAGATAGGAGACTATCTCGGCGGAGCCGGTGGCAGGCGTTTCGAGACTCCAGGGTTCTCCCCAAGCGGGAGTCCGGAAAAGCCGGGCCACGACCATCGGGAGAAACACCGGATGGACAACTTCACACGAGGACCCTGGCGTCGTCTGCGCAGGTTCCTCGCCGAGCTGGGCGACCGTATCAGGGTGCTCGTGCTCGGCGAGAGCCGATCGACGGTCGGCGGTGAACTCTGGTGCCGAGCATGTGAGAAGCGCCTGAGCCGCTGGTTGGCGATCCAGACGCTTCTCACCGTGCTCCGGATCGGGCTGTGGCTGGTCGCACTCCAAGCGGACCACAGCTGCTGATCCGTTCCATGCGGAGCCGGTCCGGTGGGCTAACACCGGACCGGCTCCACACATCTTTGTGACCGGACAATTCCTGCCACCGTTTGTGACCTGCAACACCCCAGTTGTAGGCGCCACCAGTGTCTCTGATTTTCCGTGGTGCAGTCAACCTGATCCGTGGATGTCCGCGTGGGTGTGGTCACTGTTTGTGTCCGGAAACTGCCGGTTTACCTCGGACGACTGGGGTAGGGCATTCACCGCAAGCGGTTGGACGGCCCCGAAGTTTTAAGGTCTTATTGGGATTCGCGAACCCTGATGCCTGCGGTGTTGACCCGATCGATGGACGCTGAGCTGCACGTTCGGTGCGAAACACGCCGGTCTCTTGTGCTCCACCCGTGTCTCAGGCGCAGACTCAAGTCTGAGTCAAGTCACCCACCGTGAGGGCGCGCACGGTAAGCGTGGTAATCGCCGATCGGGTGGTGACTCTCCGTCGAGTGCCATCGGCCGCGTCTCCAGTCCACTTGTCCCGGATTGGTATGGGCCACTCCTCATCAATTGTTACCGGGGTCAATGGAAAGATGCCGGGCTCTTATGTGAAAAAATGGAACACGCCTGACAAAAGGTGTGTCCGGACGGGCGTCGTGCCTGGTTCAGCCGCGCTCCCGGCCAGGCCGAGGGCTGGTCCGGTTGGCCTAGCGCGGTTAAGTTGGGCAACCCACCGATCTCCCGCAAGGAGCAGCGTTGTCCTACCTGGCCGACTCCGCGCGCTACGACCAGCTCAGCTACCGCCGCTCCGGGCGCAGCGGCCTCAAGCTGCCCGCCATCTCACTGGGCCTGTGGCAGAACTTCGGTGGTGACCGGCCGTACGAGACCGGGCGGGCCATCGTGCGGCGGGCCTTCGACCTCGGGGTGACGCACTTCGACCTGGCCAACAACTACGGCCCGCCCTACGGCAGCGCCGAGGAGAACTTCGGCCGGATGCTGGCCGAGGACCTGCGCCCGTACCGGGACGAGCTGGTGATCTCGACAAAAGCCGGGTACGACATGTGGCCCGGTCCTTACGGGGACTGGGGTTCCCGCAAGTACCTGCTGGCCTCGCTGGACCAGTCGCTGGACCGGCTGGGCTTGGACTACGTGGACATCTTCTACTCGCACCGGGCCGATCCGGAGACCCCGCTGGAAGAGACCATGGGCGCGCTGGCGGCCGCGGTGAACAGCGGGCGGGCGCTCTACGCCGGCATCTCCTCCTACTCCGCCGAGCGGACCGCGGCGGCGGCCGCGCTGCTGCGGGAGATGGGGGTGCCGCTGCTGATCCACCAGCCGTCGTACTCGATGTTCAACCGGTGGATCGAGCCGGAGCTGCTGGACGTGCTGGAAGAGGTCGGCGCTGGCTGCATCGCGTTCTCGCCGCTGGGGCAGGGCATGCTGACCGACCGCTACCTCAACGGGGTGCCCGAGGGGTCGCGGGCCAGCCGGGACGGGTCGCTGTCCACCGGGCTGCTCACCGAGGACAACCTGGCGCGGATCAGGGCGCTCAACAAGATCGCCCGGTCCCGGGGGCAGTCGCTGGCGCAGCTGGCCATCTCCTGGACGCTGCGGGACTCCCGGGTCACCTCGGCGCTGGTCGGGGCCAGCTCGGTGGCGCAGCTGGAGCAGAACCTGGCGGCGACGCGGAACCTGGACTTCAGCGCGGACGAACTGGTGGAGATCGACAAGTACGCGGTGGACGCCGGCATCAACCTGTGGGCCGAGTCCTCGGCGAGCTGATCACTCCGGCAGCAGGTAGTGCTCCTCGTCGAAGGGCAGGCCCGCGCAGGAGGCGGCCAGGTCGCGGCCGGTCTGCTCGATCACGTCGCACAGCTCCAGCCTGCCCACCCACTCCCTGGGCAGCACCGCGGTGCCGTGCAGGGCGCCCAGGATGTTGCCGGTGATCGCGGCGGTGGAGTCGCTGTCGCCGGAGTGGTTGGCGGCCAGTCGCAGCGCGTCCGGGAACTGCTCGGCGCGGCGGTGGGTCAGCGCGGCGTAGACCGCGATGGCCAGCGCCTCCGGGCCGATCCAGCCCGCGCCCAGCCGCTCCACCGAGTTCGCCGACGGACCACCGGCCGGCACCGGGCGGCCGAAGGCGCGGGCCTCGCGCACCCGCCTGGCCGCGGCCGAGTCGGCGGCGGCCAGTGCGGAGGCGGCGGCCAGGGCCAGGCCGGTCTCCTGGTCATCGCGCAGCGCGCGGCCGGTGGCCTGGTCCACCGCATCCCCCAACGGGCGTTGACGGACCGCTACCAGGTGCACGATCAGGGCAAGGGCTCCGGCCGGGGCCCAGCCCGCGGGGTGACCGTGGGTGAGGGCGGCGAACTCGCAGCCCAGCGTGTACGCGGTCTGCGGGGTGGGCGCGAAACCGGCGGGCGCGGCCCTGGCGACCCCGCCGCAGCCGCGGGAGTCGCTGGTGGTGTTGGGCAGGGTGGCCGACTGGAGCACCCGTAAGCAGGTCACCCCCGGCGCGCGGCTGGCGTACATCCGCTTGTCCGCGAGCAGGCCGCGGGCCAGCGGGGCCGGGCCGTCCAACTGCTGGGTGGTCAGCCAGCGGCGCAGGCTCTGCCACACCGTCTCGGTCGGTCCCCACACGCCCCGGTGCTTGCCGCGCACCCAGGCGTGCAGGTAGCCCTCGGCGGTGAACAGGGCCAGCTGGGTGTCGTCGGTGATCAGCGCCGGGCGCGGCGGGTCGGTGATGCCGGCTGGTCCGAACTCGCGGCGGATCTCCGGCCTGGCCAGGAACTCCACCGGGGCGCCCAGGGCGTCGCCGACCGCGCCGCCGAGCAGGCAGCCCGCGCCCCGGTCCAGGAGCGCCGTCGGATCTGCGGGCACTTCGCCTCCGGCGTCCTCGGGTGGATGTCTCTGGTGAATGTCTCTGTGCAGACCCTAACGAGCGATCCCCCGTCCGGGTCGTCCGTACTACTACGGAATGGCGTACCGCGACTTACCCAGGGGACGCCGAAAGGTCGTAACGTGCCCACCGTGCGGCGCGAAGACAAGGTGGCGGAGACCTGCTCGTCAGGGCCGACGACCCAGCGCGTCGAAATCCGTCTGCTGGGGCCGGTGGAGCTCGTCCTGGACGGGGAACCGGTTCCGGTGGGTGGCTCCGCCGTGCGCTGCCTGCTCGCGGCGCTGGTGGCGGAACCGGGACAGGTGGTCAGCGCGGAACGAATCACCGAGGTGCTGTGGGACGGACGGCCCCCGGCGACCGCGCGCACCATCGTCCAGGGCTACGTCTCCCGGCTCCGCAAGCTCTTCGCCGAGCTGGCGCTGCCTGTGTCCTTGGACACGCGGGCGCCCGGCTACCTGCTCCGGATGGACCCCGGCCTGGTCGACGCGCACCGGGCGCGCGGCCTGGCCGCGGCCGCCCGCGACCTGCCGCCCGGCCCGCGCGCCGAGCTGCTCGGCCAGGTGCTCGACCTGTGGCGGGACGAGCCGCTGGCCGGTCTCGGCTCGCCGGTGCTGGCCAGGGAGCTGGCGCCGGAGCTGGTGGAGCTGCGGCTGACCGTGACCGAGGAGCACCTCGGCGCCCAGCTGGCCATGGGCAGGCACGAGGAGACACTGCCGCGGATCCTCCAGTTGCACGCCGACCAGCCGTTCCGGGAGCGGCTGGCCGAGTACGCGGTGCTCGCGCTGTACCGCTGCGGCCGCCGCACCGAGGCCCTGCGCGCCTACACCGGCTACCAGCAGCGGATCGCCGCCCGGCTCGGCCTCGATCCCCGGCCTGAGCTGCGCGAACTGGCCGAGCGAGTGCGCACCGACGATCCGGCGCTGTGCGTGCAGCAGGCCGAGACCGCCACCGCCCCGCCCGCGCCGACCGAACTGCCCGCGCCCGCGTACGGGTTCACCGGCAGGGCCGCCGAGCAGACCTGGCTGGACGAGCTGGTGACCAGGGCCGAGCAGGCCGGGGAGTCCGCGGTCGGCGTGCTGGCCGGCGCGGGTGGCATCGGCAAGACCGCGCTCGCGCTGACCTGGGCCCGCCGGACCGCCGGCCGGTTCAGGGACGGGGCGCTCTTCGGCGCGCTGCGCGGCTTCGACCCCGAGCACCCGCCTGCCGAGACCGCCGAGCTGCTCCGGCAGTTCCTGCTGGAGCTGGGCCTGGCCCCCGGCGCGGTGCCGGTGCCCTTCGACGAGCGCCTGGCGCTGTACCGCTCGATGCTGGCCGGGCGGCGGGTGCTGGTGCTGCTGGACGACGCCCGCGACTCCGAGCAGGTCCGCCCGCTGCTGCCGCCCGGCGGCGGCTCACTGGCCCTGATCACCAGCAGGCGGCGGCTGGACGGCCTGGTGGTCAGCCACGGCGCCGGCATCCACACCCTGGGCACGCTGCCCCGCGCCGAAGGCGTCGCGCTGCTGGGCCGCGCCGGCCACGCCGACCCCGCGGTGCTGGACGAGCTGGCCGCGCTGTGCGGGGACCTGCCACTGGCGCTGCGGGTGGTCGCCGCCCGGCTGGCCGCCGCGGGTGACCCCGCCAAACTGGCCGCCGAGCTGCGCGACGAGCAGCACCGGCTGGCCGGGCTGGAGGAGGAGGGCTCCTCGGTGCGCGGCGCCTTCGACATCTCCTACCGGGACCTCGCACCGGAACCGGCCGCGGTGTTCCGGCTGCTCGGCCTGCACCCCGGCCCGGTGCTCACCCCTGACCTGGTGGCCGCGCTGGCCGGCACCACCCCGGCCGCGGCCCGGCGGGCGCTGCGCGCGCTCACCGCCGCGCACCTGCTGACCGAGTGGCGGCGGGACCGCTTCGCCCTGCACGACCTCATCCGGCTGCACGCCCGCGAGCTGGCCCGCACCGAACTGAGCGAAGCCACCCGGCGGGCGGCCCAGCGGCGGCTCATCCACCACTACTGGCGCTGGTGCGCGCACGCCGCGGTGAAGTTCAGCCCGGCCACCCACGGTTTTGGTCTGCCGCCTGGCGAGGCCGCCGACCCGGTGCCGGACTGGGGCGCGGAGGAGGCGCTGCGCTGGTTCGAGGCGGAACGGGCCAACGCGGTCGCGGTCATCCGGCTGGCCAGGGAAGAGGGCTTCCCCCGGGAGACCTGGCTGCTGGCCAGGCCGGTGTCGATGTACCTGGCGATGCGTGACCGGGTGGAGGACTGGATCAGCGTGAACGAGCTCGGCCTGGCCGCGGCCACCGCCGCCGGTGAGGGCGCGGGCGTGGCCATGATGCTCAACGGGCTCGGCGCGGCCTCGCACCGGCTGGGCCGCGAGGAGGAGTCCCTGCACTACTACCAGGAGTCGCTGGCCGCGGCCACCGAAGCCGGTGACCGGCAGGCCGCCGCCCGCGCCGCCACCAACGTGGCCGGCGCGCTGGCCTGGCTGCGCCGCACCGAGCAGGCCGAGGCGGCCGCCGCGGAGGCGATCCGGCGCAACCAGGAGATCGGCGACCGGCACTCCGAGTCCGCGATCAACAACACCCTCGGCGTGCTGGCCCTGGACTCCGGCAGGCCGGAACGGGCCGAGGCCTACTTCCAGCGGGCGGTGGCCATCGACGAGGAGATCGGCGACGACGGCTTCCGGGCCACCGCGCTGAACAACCTGGGCCGGGCCCGGCTGGCCCGCGGCGAGATCGACGGCGCGGCCGCGGCCAACCGGCAGGCCCTCGCACTGGCCATCAGCCACGGCATGAACCGGCAGGAGGCCTTCGCCAGGCGCGGTCTCGGCGACGTCGCCTTCGCCACCGGGGACACCCTGGCCGCGGCCACCCAGTGGCGGCGGGCGCTGGAGATCCTGGCCGCCTTCGACCGCGGTGAGGCCGAGACCGTGCGCACCAGGCTGGCCACCCTGGAGGCCGGCCGGTGAACCAGGAGACGTTGCCGCCCTTGGAGTTCCGCGTGCTCGGCCCGGTCGAGCTGGTGGTCGGCGGCACCCCGCTGGCGATGGGCAGGGCGGGCGCGCGCTGCCTGCTGGCGCTGCTCGCGCTGGAGGTCAACCAGGTCGTCGGGCACGACCGGATCCAGGCCACGCTGTGGGAGGACGAGCCGCCGCCGACCGCGCGCACCGTGGTGCACGGGCACGTCTCCCGGCTGCGCAGGGTGCTCACCGAGGCCGACCCCGCCGGCTCGGTCACCCTGATCACGCACGCCTCCGGCTACCTGCTGCGCGCGGACCCCCGGCTGGTCGACCTGCACCGGGCCAGGGCGCTGCTCAGCGCCGCCCGCGGCGAACCGGCCGCGCGCAGGCGGGAGCTGCTCAGCGAGGCGGTCAAGCTCTGGCGCGGCCCGGTGCTCAGCGATGTGCCCTCCTCCCAGGTGCTGCGCGATGTCGCGCCCGAGCTGGAGGAGCTGCGGCTGGTCGCGGTGGAGGAGTGGATCCAGGCCGAGCTGGACCTCGGGCGGCACGGCGAGGTGGTCGTGGAGCTCCAGCGACTGGTCGCCGAGCAGCCGTTCCGGGAGCGGCTGGTCGGGCAGCTGGTGCTGGCGCTCTACCGCAGCGGGCGGCGGGCCGACGCGCTCGGCGCCTACCAGTCCTTCCGGGTCCGGCTGGTCGACGAGCTGGGCATCGACCCCGGCCCCACCCTGCAGGAGCTGCACCGCCAGGTGCTCACCGACGAGCTCGCGCCGGACCCGGCCGCCCAGCGCCCGGTCTCGCCGCCCTCGGCGCTGCCCAGCGTGCCGGTGCAGCTGCCGCCCGCGCCCGCCGGGTTCACCGGCCGCAGCGCCGAGCTGGCCTGGCTGAACCGGCTGGTCGGCATGGCCGACGGCCCGCGCATCGCGGTGCTGGCGGGCACCGCCGGGGTGGGCAAGAGCGCGCTCGCGCTGACCTGGGCGCAGCGGGCCGCCGCCGAGTTCCCGGACGGCCAGCTCTACGCATCGCTGCGCGGGTTCGACCCCGAGCACTCGCCGGTGGACCCGGCCGAGGTGCTGCGGCACTTCCTGGTCGCTCTCGGCGTGCGGCCGGAGTCGGTGCCGGCGGAGTTCGACGAGCGGCTGGCGCTCTACCGCTCCACCATCGCCGGGCGGCGGATGCTGGTGCTGCTCGACGACGCGCACGACTCCGACCAGGTGCGTCCGCTGCTGCCCACCAGCGGCGCGTTCACCGTGGTGACCAGCAGGCGTCGGCTGGACGGGCTGGTGGTGACCAACGGGGCCAGGGTGCTGCCGCTGGACACGCTGTCCATGGCCGACACCGTGCAGCTGATCAACCGGGTGGCCGGCGAGCGGCACTCCGAGCACGACCTGGCCCAGGTGCGGCGGCTGGCCGAGCTGTGCGGCAACCTGCCGCTGGCGCTGCGGATCGCCGCCGCCCGGCTCGCGGTCAACCCCGAACGCGAGGTCGGCGACCTGGTGGAGGAGCTGGCCGATGAGCACGAGCGGCTGGCCGCGCTGGACGTGGAGGAGACCGACACCTCGGTGCGCGGCGCCTTCGACCTGTCCTACCGGGACCTGCCGCCACCGCACGCCAGCGTGTTCCGGCTGCTCGGCGGGCACCCCGGCCGGGACGTCTCGCCGTACCTGATGGCCACCATGGCCGAGGTCGGGGTGGCCCAGGCCCGGCGCTCGCTGCGCGCGCTGGCCGCCGCGCACCTGGTGATCGAGCACGAGGTCGACCGGTTCTCCATGCACGACCTGATGCGCCTGTACGCCAGGGCGCTGTTCCGCAACGAGACCGAGGAGAAGGAGCGGGACAGCGCGCTGCGCGGCCTGCTCGACTACTACCTGGTGGTGGCCGACCGGGCGCGCAGGCTGATGCGGCCCATCCTGGACGACCTGCGCCCCGGCCTGACCCGCCCGCACGTGCGGCAGCCGACCCTCAACGACCGGCAGCAGGCGCTGGCCTTCTTCGACGCCGAGTGGGCCAACCTGACCTCGGTGGTGGTGCTCGCCGACGAGTCCGGCCAGCACGAGGCCGCCTGGCAGCTGCCCACCATGCTCAACCCGTACCTGGACGCGCGGTTCCCGTGGGAGGACGCGGTCAAGGTCAACCTGATCGGGCTGGAAGCGGCCAGGCTGCTGGGCAACCGGTGGGGCGAGGTGCGCATCCACACCGCGCTGGGCATGATCCACGGCCGGCGCGGGCTGCCCGAGCTGTCCCTGCACCACGACTCCACCGCCTACCGGATCGCCGAGGAGATCGGTGACCTGGCCTCGCTGGCGCTGCTGTCCAGCAACATGACGCAGTACCTGTACGAGACCGGCCGCAAGGACGAGGCGGTCGAGTCCTGCCGCCGGGCGATCGAGCTGAGCAGGCGGATCGGCAACTTCTTCGTGCTGCCCATCGCGCTGACCAACATGGCCGAGATCGCCATCCGGCACCGCGACCACGAACAGGCCCTGGTGCACCTGCGCGAGGCCCTCGACATCTACCGCGACTCCAACAACAACGACCGGATGGCCATCGTGCTCGGCGGCATGGGCGACGTCAGCCGGGACCTCGGCCGCCTGGACGAGGCCGAGCGGTACTACCGGGACGCGGTGGCCGCAGCTGAGGCCGCCGGTTCCAAACCGCAGGAAGCCCGGATGCTGATGGAGTTCGGCGAGGTGCTCGTCTCGCGCGGCGACCCCAGCGGGGCCAGGGTCGTGTGGCAGCGGTCGCTGGAGCTCTACGAGGTGCTGCGGCTGCCCGAGCTGGAGGTGCTGCGGGACCGGCTGGCCCAGCTCGGCTGAGGTGTTTTGTGGCCAATGCCGGGAAAACGCTGGTACGTGGCCGTCTCAGACGGCACACTGGAGGCTACCCGCCATGCCCCGCTGATCTCGTTTAGTTCGCGGTTAGGCTCCGTCAAGCGGGTCGTGGAATTCTCTGTGCTGTCGGTGGTTGGTTCGCGCTGCACCAGCGACATGGCGGCACTGGGGGAGCCTTCTGGGGGAGGTTCGTCGCCCACTTGTCACACCCGGCATCCGCGTCCCCGGATGCCGGGTGTGGTGTGTTTCAGGCCTTCTCGCAGAGTTCCGCCAGTTCCGGGCGCTTGGGCTCGATGCCGTCCGCGGAGGACCTTCCGGCCAGTCTGCGGCCCAGCCACGGCACGAAGTGTTGTCTTGCCCATTTCAGGTCGGCGCGGCGGAGGGTGAGCCAGTCGGGTGGTTCGGCGGGGGGCCATGGCTCGGACCAGTTGGCGGTGACCGGGATGCCGAGTTCCGCGCAGGCGCGGAGGGCGACTCGCTCGTGGCCTTCGGGGGACAGGTGGAGGCGGTCTTCGCTCCAGGCCCGGGGGTCTTGCAGGACAGCCATGGACCACAGGTCGACGACGTAGCAGTCGTGGCGGTCGGCGATGGCGCGGAGGTGGGCGTTGTAGGTGGCTATCTTGCCTCGGACGCGGCGCATGATGGGCACGTCCTTGGTGTCGAAGCCGGTGCAGATGACCACGTCGGCTCCTGCCGCGCGGAGCTGGGCGGTGGCCGCCTCGAACTCCACGGCCAGGGCGTCCGGGTCGCTGCCTGGACGCAGGATGTCGTTGCCGCCTGCACAGAACGTGACCAGTTCCGGTTGCAGGGCTACCGCCACCGGCAGCTGCTCGTCGATGATCTGGCCGAGCAGTTTGCCCCGGATCGCGAGGTTCGCGTAGCGCAGGTGCGGGCGGGCCGCGGCCAGGTGCGTGGCCAATCGGTCTGCCCAGCCACGGAAACTGCCGTCCGGCAACGGATCGTCGAGGCCCTCGGTGAAGCTGTCGCCCAGCGCGGCGTAGGACCCCCAGAGGCCCGGCACGGCCTCCTCTTCTAGCGGCTTCTCCATCCGGCCAGCATGACAAGCGGAGCGCGACCTACGCTACCGTCAGTTACGATGGCGAAGGTTACTCGCCAGTAACTGTGGAAAGTCATCGGATGTACGACCGAAAGTATGAGCCAGTTGCCGCGTGATTCTGGCGACACTTCGAGCCATGCGTCGTGTTGTGATCGGATCTTTGGCGGTGCTGCTGCTGGCGGCTCCGGCCGCGCAGGCCGCCCCGCAGGAGTGGCAACAGGTCGGCTCGGACATCCTCTCCGGGGTCAGCGGCACCACCGTGCTGGCCCGGAGCGATGGCCGGGTCGAGTCGCTCATCGTGCGCGACAACAAGAAGCCGGGACAGAACCGGATCGCCAGGGTGGTGCAGGCCGACGGCAAGAAGCCGGTCGTCCAGCCGCTGGAGTGGCGCGGTGAGCTGCCGGTGGACCTGGAGTCGATCGAGCCCGTGCCCGGGCGGGCCGGCGAGTTCATCGTGCTGGCCAGCAAGGGCAAGGGTTTCCTGATCAAGCTCGGCGCCGGTGAGGTGTCCGTGCGGCAGACCTTCCAGGTGCCGCCGGGCCAGGCGGGTGATGACTACGAGAGCTTCGCGCTGGCCGCCGCGGGCGGCAGGACGATCGCGCTGTGGGCCGACCGGGGCCTGGACAGCAGGCCGGCCACGCTCTACGCGGCCGAGTTCGACCTGGTGAAGCTGACCTTCGGGCCGGTGAGGTCCGCGGCGGTCCGGGTGCCCTACCCGAGGAAGAACGTGCGGCACATGTCCGACCTGGACGTGCTGCCCGACGGTGAGCTGGTCATCTCGGCCGCCTCGGACAACGGGGACGACGGTCCGTTCGACTCCGCGACCTACTCGGCCGGCCGGGTGAGCGCGGGGGCGAACGGGGTGGCGCTGGAGGTCCGGAAGGAGCCGAGGCGGATCGGCACCTTCACCGGGCGCAAGATCGAGGCGGTGACCTGCCTGGACGCCAGGTGCGGGGAGATGTTGCTGGGCACCGACGACGAGAACAAGGGCGGCGCGCTGCGCCTCGCCACCAGGTGAGCCCTCTCCGGTGGAAACCGCGGCGGTCTCGGTTCAGGGGCCGGGACCGCCGCGGGGCTCACACCGCGGCCGCTTCCTCCGCGCCACCATCCACTGGAGCGCTCTCATCCGCGGCTGGGGACAGGAAACCGGCGCGCAGCCGGGTTTCCGCTTCCCGGTCCGCGCCGAGCACGTCCAGCCCGGCCAGTGCCGCGCCGACCACCGGTGGCGGGTCCACCACGATGATCTCGGCCAGCGGGGCGACCGCCCGGCAGCGCTTGGCCACCGCCTCGATCACCGCGGGGCCGACGCCGGTGAGCACCCCGCCGCCGAGCACCACGTGCACCGGCTCGGCGGTGAGGTCGAGCTGCCGCAGGCTGACCGTGGCCAGCAGGCTGACCTCGTCGATCAGCCGGTCCACCACCTGCTGGGCCACCGCGTCGCCCTGCCCGGCCACCCGGAACAGCAGCGGGGACAGCTCGTGCAGCACGTCCTCGGACAGCTCGCCGAAGTGCAGCCGCTCGATCAGCTCCAGCAGGGTGGGCACCGCGAAGTGCTCGCGGATGGCGGGCAGCAGCGCGGTGGGCTCGCCCCTGCCGTCCTCGGCCCGCACCGCCAGCCACAGCGCCTCGCTGCCCAGGTGCGCGCCGCCGCCCCAGTCGCCGGAGATCCGGCCCAGCGCGGGGAAGCGGTGCACCCGGCCGTCCGGGGCCACCCCGACGCCGTTGATACCCGCGCCGCAGACCACCGCCACGCCCGCGCCGGTGGGACTGCCCGCGCGCAGCAGGGCGAAGGTGTCGTTGGCCACCGTGGTCGTGGCCGACCAGCCGCGCGCGGTGATCGCCTCCTGGAGGAACTGCTCCTCCTTGGGCAGGTCCGCGCCAGCCAGGTAGGCCGAGGTGTGCGCGGCGAAGGGAGCCGTGCCGGCGTAGCCCGCCTGCCGGGCGGCCTCGACGATCAGGCTCTCGAAGGTGTCCAGGCCCCGCTGCATGCCCACCGTCTGCGGCGGCGAGCCGATGCCGCGGACCCGGGACAGCACCTCGCCGTCCCGGGACACCAGCATCACATCGGTCTTGCTGTTGCCGCCGTCGATGGCCAGGACGAGATCACTGATCTCGGGTCTCCCGCTCATGCCTTCGCCCACGGCAGCAGGTCGGCGTTCTCCGCGACGAGCTGGTCGGCCAGCTTCTCCGCGATGCTCCACTGGCCGATCAGCGGGTGCGCGAGCAGCGCGTTGGCCACCCGGTCCCGGCCGCCGTGCAGCGCGGCCTCCAGGGCCAGGTACTCGTAGGCGGTGACGTGGCTGATCAGGCCCGAGTACTCGGGCTCGACCGGCTTGACCGGCAACGGCTTCGCGCCGTTTTGGTCCACAATGGACGGAACCTCGATCACCGCGTCGTCCGGCAGGAACGAGAACGTGCCGTTGTTGCGCACGTTGACCACGTGCTCCTCGCCCTGCTCGCCGCCGGTGAGCGCGTGCACCAGCTGGACCGCGGCCTCGGAGTAGTAGGCGCCGCCGCGCTGGGACAGCGCCTCCGGCTTGGTCACCACCGCGGGATCGGCGTAGACGCCCATGAGCTCCTTCTCCACCAGGCTGACCACCTCCGCGCGCGGCGGCTCGGTGCGCTGCCTGGCCACCACCTCGTCGTGGCTGTAGAAGTACTTGAGGTAGTAGGAGGGCACCACGCCCAGCCGCCGCATCAGCTCGGCGGGCAGCCCGATGTGCTCGGCCACGTCCTCGCCGAACTCCGAGAGCAGCCTCGGCAGCACGTCCACGCCGTCCACCAGCACCTCGCGCTCCCAGGTCAGGTGGTTGAGGCCGATGTGGCCCAGCCGCACCTGTTCCGGGGCCGCGCCGAGCAGCTTGCCGACGTAGCGCTGGAAGCCGATGGCCACGTTGCACAGGCCGACCGCCCGGAAACCGGCCTGCACCAAGGCTCTGGTGACGATGCCGACCGGGTTGGTGAAGTTGACGATCCAGGTGTCCGGCCCGGTGACCTTGCGCACCCGCTCGGCGATGTCGAGCACCACCGGGACCGTGCGCAGCGCCTTGGCCAGACCGCCCGCTCCGGTGGTCTCCTGCCCGACGCAGCCGCATTCCAGCGGGAAGGTCTCATCCGAGCGGCGGGCCTCCTGCCCGCCGACGCGCAGCTGTAGCAGCACCGCGGCCGCGCCCTCGGCGCCGGACTCCAGGTCCGTGGTGGTGCGCACCCTGGCCGGGTGTCCCGCGTGGTCGAGCAACCGCTGGCTGAACTCGCCGATCACCGCGAGCCGGTGCTCGTCCGGGTCGACCAGCACGATCTCGTCCACCGCAAGGCTGGTTCTGCGCCCGGCGATCCCGTCGATCAGCTCAGGGGTGTAGGTGGAGCCGCCTCCGACGACGGTGAGCTTCATCGTTAACCCTTAACTCCGGTGAAGGTGATCCCTCGGACGAAGGACTTCTGCGCGAACAGGAACAGCACGATGGCGGGAACCATGATCAGCGCCGTGGCGGCCATCATCAGGTTCCACTCCACGGCGTGCTGGCCCCGGAACGAGGCCAGTGACAACGACAGCGGCCAGTTGGCCTTGTTCTCCCCGGTGTAGATCAGCGGACCGAAGAAGTCGTTCCAGGTGTAGAGGAAGCAGAACAGCCCGGTGGCCGCGATTCCCGGGCGGGACATCGGGATGAGCACCCGCAGCACGGCGGTGAACTCGTTGCAGCCGTCGATCTTGGCCGAGTCGATGTAGTCCTGCGGGATGGTCAGGAAGAACTGGCGCAGCAGGAACACGCTGAAGGCGTCGAAGAGGAAGTACGGCACGATCAGCGGCCACAGGGTGCCGGTCAGGCCGAACTTGACCCACATGTCGTACAGCGGCACCGCCACCACCTGCGGCGGCAGCATCATCGCGGCCACCACCAGCAGGAAGACCCCGTTGCGGCCCTTCCACTTCAGCCTGGCCAGCGCGTAGGCCGCCGGGATCGCCGAGAGCAGCATGCCCGCGGTGGCCAGCAGCGAGTACATCAGGCTGTTGAGCGTGTACTCCAGCAGCGGCGCCTTCTCGAACACCCGGAAGAAGTTCTCCGGGTGCCAGGACTCCGGCCACAGGCTGGAGGACAGCGCCTGGCTGTCGGACATGAACGCGGTCAGGAAGACGAACACGATCGGCAGCGAGAAGGCCAGCGCCAGCGCGATGCCGATGCTGTGCGTGGCGATCCAGTACAGCGTCTTCTGCCACGAGCCACTGGGCTTCCGCTTCGGCGGGGGCCGCCTGCGAGTAGCCGGACGTGTTGCGGTCGCGGTGGTCACGAGCCCTCCTCGACGTGCGAGGCCCGACGCATCTGCCGCACCAGCAGCGCGGTGAAGGCGAAGGAGACGATGAACAGCAGGGTCGCCATGGCCGCCGCGTAACCCATGTTGAAGTAGCGGAAGCCCTGGACGTAGAGCCAGACCGGGAAGGTCAGGGTGGAGTTCTGCGGGAAGCCGATGTCCTTGGCGTTGCCCGCGACCTCGGCCGAACCGGAGGCCACCGAACCGGCCACCACGGCCTGGGTGAAGAACTGCAGGGCGAAGATGACCGAGTTCACGATGCCGAACATCAGCACCGGCGAGATCGACGGCAGCGTGATGTAGAAGAACTTGCGGAACGGCCCCGCGCCGTCGATCTCGGCCGCCTCGTACTGCTCCTGTGGCACGTCCAGCAGGGCGGCCAGCAGGATGATCATCAGCTCGCCGGAGCCCCACAGCGCCAGGATGGTCAGCGCGGGCTTGGCCATCTCCGGGTCGGAGAACCACAGCCCGCCGTCCACGCCGAGGAACTTGAGGAACTTGTTGATCGGCCCGAACTCGGGGTTGAACAGGAAGACGAAGGTGATCGTGGCCGCCACCGGCGGGGCCAGCGAGGGCAGGTAGCACAGGGTGCGGACCAGGCCGACCCCGCTCTTGAGCCGCGAGATCACCATGGCCGTGCCGAGCGCGAAGATCACCCGGCAGGTGGTCAGGATGACGACCAGCCAGAGCGTGTTCCACACCGCGACGCCCACCAGCGGCTCGCTGGTGAACATCCGGATGTAGTTGTCGAAGCCCAGCCACTCCGGTGCGTTGATCAGGTCGTACCTGGTGAAGGAGAAGTAGATGGTGGCGATCAGCGGGTAGCCGAAGAACACCGCGAACCCGATGATCGCCGGGGACATGAAGCCCAGGACGGTCAGGAAGTTCCGGCGCCGCCGCCCGGCCCGCCCCTTGCTGGGGACGGGCCGGGCGGCGCTCGCGCGCTCAAGCGTGGCGGTCATGGAACTACTTACCGGCCTTCTGTGCCAGTGCGTCGTCGACCTGCGCGTCGACCTTCTTCAGCTCGGCCGCGATGTCGGTCACCTTGCCGGACTGCCACTTCTCGGCGAAGTCGTTGACCGCCTTGAGGTGCGCGTCGCCGATCGGGGTGGCCGGGTTGGACCAGAGCTTGCCGGAGCCGAAGATGTCCAGGAACGTCTTGAACTGCGGGGTGACCTCCAGCTTCGGGTCCTTCATGGAAGCCTCGGTGGTCGGGATGTTCTTGATCGCGTTGGACAGCTGCACCAGCGTGTCGGTGTCCAGCGACATCTGCTTGATCAGCTCCCAGGAGGCGCCGGGGTTCTTCACGCCCTTGGGGATGCCGATGATGGTGCCGGTGGCGAAACCGCCGCCGTAGAGCTCGGGCTTGGTCGGCGTCACCGGCGCGGGCGCGGTGCCGTAGTTGATGTCCTTGGCGTCACTGGCCAGGAAGGCCGTGCGGTACTCGCCGTCGAGCATCATGGCGAGCTTGCCCTTCTGGAAGGCGTGGTCGGCCGAGTACTCCTGGCCGAGGCCCGCCCGAAACTTCTCGATCTTGTCGTAGCCGTAGAAGTCGACCAGCTTCTTCTGGAACTCGAAGAGCTCCTTCCACTCCGGGCTGCCGGCCAGGTTGGACTTGCCGTCGGCGCCGAGGTAGCGGGCGCCGAACATCGGCGTCCAGTTCTGCGCCTGGTTGCGGTAGTGCGGGATCAGCGGCATGAAGCCGGCGACCTTGATCGAGCCGTCCTCGTTGAACTCGGTCAGCTTCTTGGTCGCCTCGAGCAGCTGGTCAGTCGTCTTCGGCGGCTCGGTCAGGCCCGCCTTGGCGAACATGTCCTTGTTGAAGTAGAAGGCGTAGATGTCGGTGAGCATCGGCATCGAGCACCGGTTGCCCTTGTACTCGGTGTAGTCCCGCACCGCCTTCGGGATGACGTTGAGGTCCGCCTTGTCCCGGTCGATGTAGGGCTGCAGGTTCTGGAAGCTGCCGGAGGAGCAGAACTGGCCCAGGTTGTCGGTGAAGAACGAGATCGCCACGTCCGGCGGGTTGCCGCCGCGGATCGCGCCGGTGATCTTCTCGTCGTCCTGGGTGCCCTCGTGCTTGATCTCGAAGTTGGGGAACCTGGTCTTGATCCGGTTGAGCGCCTCGGTGACCGCCTTGTACTCGCGGCCCTCGAAGTTGCTGTAGACGGTCAGGGACAGCTTGTCGTCCTTGCCGGGCGCGGCGCCGGGCGCGCCGGTGCCGCCGCCACCGCCGCCGGCACAGGCCGAGATGAGCAGCGCGGCTGCCGCCGTGGCGCTGAGCAGGACCGCGCGAGAGGTCTTGCGCATGCGAACTCCTGGGTTTTCAGTGTGGTGTCGGGGAAATGTGTCGAGCGCGCAGCGGGGGCCGTCGGGGGCCCGGTGGTGCTGCACCGGCGGGCTTGCGCAGCCCGCGAAACGGATCGGCTGTGGCGGCGACGAGTCCGAACACCTCTTCCCGCGCCAGGGCGAGCGCCGCGTGCAGTGCGCCGGAGCGCACCGGTTTCCCGGTGACCAACGAGGTGCGCACCGGAGTTCTCGGGGTGACCAGCTGGTGCAGCTCGGCCGCGACCATGGCGCTGAACTCCTCGCCACCGGCCTGCGCCGTCTCACCGGCCAGCAGCACCAGCTGCGGGTCGACCACGCTCACCACGCCGGCCACGCCGGTGGCGATGCGCCGGGCCAGGTCGAGCAGGAAGGCCCGGCCGCCGTCGCCGGCCTCCACCGCCTTGCGCAGCGCGATGGCGCCGCTGCGCGCGGCCAGCCCGTGCGCCCTGGCCAGCTTGACCACCGAACCGGTGGCCAGCAGGTCGCCGAGCCGGATGCCGCCGCGGTCCACGCCGGTGTCCGCGGTGGCCCGGTCCGGCACCCGCATGGAGTCGATCTCGCCCGCGCCGCCGGTGGCTCCGCGCAGCAGGTGGCGGTTGATCACCACCGCGGAGCCGAGGCCGGCGCTGATCCAGATCAGCACGAAGTCCCGCACGTCCCCGGCCCGGCCGGAGGTCATCTCCTCCAGCGCGACCAGGTTGACGTCGTTCTCCACCGTCACCGGCACCGAGAGCAGCTCGGTGAGCGTGCCCGGCACGTCGAAGCCCTCCCAGGTGCGCAGGTGCGGGGCGAAGCCGAGGTGCCCGGTGGCCGGGTTGACCCCGCCGGGCGCGCCGATGACCACCTGGCAGAGTCCGCCGGGGTCCACCCCGGCCCGGCCCGCCGCGGCGTTGAGCGCGGCCTGGAAGGCGGCCAGCACGGTGTCCTGGCCGCCGCGGGGCAGCGCGGTGTGGTGCTCGGCCAGCAGCGTGCCGGTGATGTCGGCGATGGCGATGTCCACCCCGCGCGGGGTGAGGTCCACCGCGGCCACGCTGGCCAGCGTGCCGTTGACGGTCCAGAGCTGGGCCCGTGGCCCCCGGCCGCCGCCGCGGAGCCCGGCGCGCACCACCGCGCCCTCGGTCTCCAGTCTTGTCAGCAGTGCGGCGGTTGCCGGTTTCGACAGCCCGATCTGGGCTTCCAGCTCGGACCGGGTGAGGGCGCCGTGCCGCAGCAACGCGTCGATGGCCGCGCGATCGTTGATCTCACGCAGCAGGCGCGGGCTACCGGCTCGCATGACCCTCCTGTCTGTTAACTTTCCAGACGATTTCGGGTCACCGTAGTGACCACGCTCACCCGGGTCAACGGTCGGAACTCGTTTGTAACGTTCCTTACCGAATTGAGCAAGATCCACCACGCGGCGGATCGGCTTAGGTTCGCCTCACTTATCGGTGGGATCCGCGGCCGTGATGAGGCAGGCTGGTAGCTGTGGAACCCTCCGCCGACTCCCGCCAGGCCGCCGGTCAGGAATCCCTCGGCGCCCTGCTCGGTGGCCGTGGTGGCGCGGTCGACGCCACCCTGCCCCCGCTGGCCTTCGTGATCGGCTGGCTGCTCGCCGACGAGTCGATCTGGATCGGTTCGGCGGTCGCGCTCGCCGTGGGCCTGGTCATCGCGACCTACCGGCTGGTCAAGGGCGACCGCCCGCGCGCGGTGCTGCTGGGCATGCTCGGCGTGTGCGCGGCCGCGCTGGTCGCCCTCTACACCGGCCGGGCCGCGGACTTCTTCCTGGTCCAGCTGCTTTCCAACGTGGCGAGCGCGCTGGCCTGGTCGGTCAGCATCGTGATCGGCTGGCCGCTGCTGGGCGTGGTGGTCGGCACCGCGCTCGGCCAGCGCACCCGCTGGCGCCGCGACCCGGACCTGCTGCGCGCCTACCGGCTGGCCAGCTGGGTCTGGGTCGGGCAGTACCTGGTGCGGATCGTGGTGTTCAGCTCGCTGTGGTGGATCGACGCGGTGGTCGCGCTCGGTGTGTCCAGGGTGGCGCTGAGCTGGCCGCTGGTGGCGCTGTGCGTGGCGGTCAGCGGCTGGGTGCTGTTCCGGGTGCTGCCCGGGGGCCACCCCGGCATCCGGCATCCCCAGAAGCCGGAGCACCAGGTCACGCCCGGCTGAGCTTGCGGTGCAGCGCTTGGGCCTCCTCGCCGGTCACCGAGTCCAGCGCGGCCAGCCAGGCCGCCCCGGTGGTGCCGTCCGCGGCCACCCGCACCGGCCCGCCCGCGCGGCTGGTCAGCGCGGCGCGCACCCGGTCGCCGACCGGGGTGGCCGAGGTGACCAGGCTGCCGGTGAGCACCACCGGGCTGGTGTCGCCGGGGGTCCTGGTGGCCAGCGCGGTCTCGGTGAGGTGCGCCGCGCCGCGCTCGACGATGTCGGCCGCCGCCTGGTCGGTGGCCGCGTGCGCGCTGACCAGCGGGGCGAACCCGGCCAGCCGGATCGGTGACTCGGCGTTCACCGCGGTGATCAGCGCCCGGCGGGCCTGCACCTGGTCCGGGTCCGGGGCGAGTCCGGCGTGTGCGAAGACCGCGGTGCCCAGGGTGCCCAGCTCGGTCCCGGCCTCCACCCGGCGCAGGGTGGCCCGGACCGCCTCCCGGCCCAGCCAGTAGGCCGAGCCCTCATCGCCCAGCAGCCAGCCGAAGCCGCCCGCGGTGGCCACCATCCGGTGCCCGGAGATGCGGGCCGCGATCGAGCCGGTGCCCGCGACCAGCACGGTGCCCTCGCCGGTGGCCGCGGCGGTGGCGAAGGCCGCCTCGCAGTCGGCGACCACCTTGATCGGGCAGGTCAGGCCGGTGGCGCGGAGGGCGGCCTCGAACAGCGCGCGGACCGAGGGGTCGGCCATCTTGGCCGCCCCGGCGATGCCCAGCACCAGCGCGCCGACCCCGGCCGGGTCGCTGCCGCCGAGGGCCTGGCCGACCGCCTGGGCCACCCTGGCCGCGGCCACCCCCGGCGGGTGCGCGTTCGGGTTGCCGCCCTCGGCCCGGCCGGCGCCCAGGCGGGCGCCGGCGTCGGAGATCAACAGGGCCCGGGTGGTGGTCGCGCCGGTGTCCACGCCGAGGAAGTTCATCGTCACCCGCTCAGTTTGATGGCTGGAGTTGTAGATAGTTTTCCGGTTGAGTGGCAAACTGGACAACAATTAACTGAAAAATTCCTGGGGAGGAACAGGGGGCGGCGCCGTGTTCCATCTGGACGTGCCACCACTACTACCGGGGCACCGGAGCTTCGACGCGTTGGTCTTCGATCTCGACGGCACGCTGGTCGACTCGCACGCGGTGCACCGGGCCGCGCTGCGTGAGGTGTTCGCCAGGCACGGGTTGAGTGTGCCCGCCGTGGCCGGTGCACCGGAGGGGATCGCGTTCACCGACTGGGCGGCGCGGCTGGTCGCCCGTGGCTTCCTGCCCAAGGACTTACCGGTGCGCGAGCTCCAGCAGGAGTGCCAGCGCGCGGTGCTCACCCGGCTGGCCGAGGTGCGCGAGGTGCCCAGGGTGGTCGCGATGGCCCGCTGGGCGCAGGGCCGGGTGCCGACCGCGGTGACCACCAGTTGCAGCCGGGGCACCGCGCAGGCCATCCTGCTGGCCACCGGGCTGCGCGGGCTCTTCGACGTGCTGATCACCCGCGAGCAGGTCATGCGCGGCAAACCGGCCCCCGACCTGTTCCTGCTGGCCGCCACCGTGCTCGGCGCGGTGCCCTCCCGCTGCCTGGTGTTCGAGGACACCGAGAGCGGGCTGTACGCGGCGGGGCGAGCCGGGATGCCCGCGGTGGACATCCGGCCGCACCGCTCACGCTGACCCCAGCACCTGCGCGCGCCCGCCACCGGCGTTGTGGTGGTGCAGCACCAGCAGTTCGGGCCACCCGACGGTGTGCTGTTGCAGCAGGAGGCTGGTGCCCGGCTGGGCCTCGTAGACCAGTGCCGGTGTGCCGGAGCCCTTGGTGAACACCCTGGGGTGCAAGGGATCGAAGGCCATCGGAGTGCTGATCCGGCCCTCGCCCCACGGGCCCTGGATGCCCGCGGTGTAGGTCAGCGGCGCGGAGCTCGCCTCCGGCGCGATGTTCAGCGCGAGCAGGGACACCGGCAGCACCAGCACATCGCTGTCGAAGAGGTTGGCGTCGGTGTCGCCGCCGAGTCCGTTGAGCGGCTGCACGTCCACGGTCACCGGGCCCTCGGGCACGGTCAGGTCGTCGGTGCGGGCCACCAGCAGGTCGGTGCCGGGCACCCTGGTCGCGATCACCCGGAACTCGGGCTGGTCGTCGCCGGTGGTGCTGATCTCCACGTAGGGCGTGACCCTGGCGCCGAGCAGCGTCCACTCCCGCTTGGCGGCCAGGCCGAAGCCGAGCAGGCCGCGGGTGCCCGCCAATGGGGCGGTGGAGGTCGCGCCCACGTGCCGCAGCTCGCCGCTGGAGCTGCCGTGCAGCTCGAACACGCCGGCCAGGGACCGGTAGCCGAGGCTGCCCGCGCCCTGGTCCAGGCCATCGCCGGTGAACCGCAGCAGCCGACGCCCCGAGCTGCGCACCAGCTCGACCCCGGTGCGCGCCACCGGTTTTGGCGCGGCGTGCACCGGAACCCGCAGCGCGGGGCCGGTGTCCGGGGTGAGCAGCAGGCGGCCGGAGACATCGGGCAGGAACTGCCGGGGCAGGTCCTCCTGGGTGGCGGCCACGGTGGGATCGGGGTTGCGCCGCAACACCTTCGGCTCCACGTCCAGGGTGACGGTGACCTCCGCCGCGCCGCCCGCCGGCACGCTGACCTGGGCGGGCTCGACCCGGATCCGCGCGCCGGGCATGGTGGTGGCCGCCGCGTAGCCGGTGCGCACCGTGCGCGCGCCGCCCCTGCTGCGGATGACCACCTTGCGGGACAACGAGATCGGCTGCTCAGCGGGCACCGTGCCGAAGGAGACGCTGACCGCCTCCGGCGCGTCCGCGGCGTAGGCGAGCAGCTCGGTCTCCAGCGCGGCCACCGCCTGCACCCGGCCCGCGCCCACCCGTCGTGGACCGGCCACCGCGTTGCCCTGCCGGAGGTCCGCGCCCGCGGTGTTCATCAGCGCGGCCTTGAGCTCGGCCGGGGTGAACTCCGGCCGCCGCTGCCGCAGCAGCGCGGCCAGCCCGGCCACGTGCGGCGCGGACATCGAGGTGCCGGTCAGCACGGACACCCCGTCGCCGGTGCCGCTGGCCGCGGAGGCGATGGTCTCGCCCGGCGCGGCCAGATCCGGCTTCACCGAGGGGAAGTGCACGCCGCGGGCGGAGGTCGGACTGATCGTGTCGGTCAACTCCGGCCTGCGCTCGGGCACCGCGTTGCGGCCCTCGGCGGCCAGCCGCACCCGCAGCGTGCCGGCCCGCGCGGCCCCGGCCAGGCCCGCGCCGCCGGTCGCGGTGAACTGGAACACCGGCAGCTCCGGCACCCCGTCGATACCCGCGCTGAAATCGTCCACAGTGGACGAAAGCAGCACTCCGGCGGCACCGGCCAGCTGCGCCCAGGTGGCCCGCGGTGCGGAGCCGCAGACGCGGCGGGTGTCGTCCTCCTCCCAGTCCAGCCAGACCAGCTTGTCCCTGGCCGCCGCGGCCTCGTCGGTGGAGTACTCGCGGCAGCCGTCGGCGTTGCCGGGCAGGGTGACCACCGCGCGGTCCAGGTTCAGCCGGTCGTAGTCGGTGTAGGCCACGCTGAACTGGCCGAGGCGTTGTCCGGCAACGGGTTGCGGGGCCAGCACGGTGGCCGCGTCGCGCAGCAGGTAGGCGTCTCTGCTGTTGGCCACGGTGAGCGCGGCCGGGGTGTTGCCGGGGGAGCCGCTGGCCCCGTAGAGGTCGCCGCCGTTGCCCGCCGAGGCGACCACCAGTGAGCCGGCCGCGGTCAGCGTGCGCACGAACAGCGCCTCCGGGCTGTCCGGATCGCCGAAGTCGCTGCCCAGGGACAGGTTCACCACGTCCAGCCGGTCCGAGGGGTCGCCGTCGCCGTTGGGGTCCAGCGCCCGGTCCAGGGCCGCGGTGACCAGCTCGGTGCCGCCGGTGCAGCCGAAGACCTTGATCGCGTACAGCTTCGCCCCCGGCGCCGCGCCCGGCCCGATCCGTAGGTCGGTCACGTCTGCCGCGGCCGGGTCGGTGACCGGGGTGCCGTCCTTGCGCACGCCGAACCCGGCCGCGCTGCCCGCCACGTGCGTGCCGTGCCCGCCGCAGGACATCGGGTCCGCGTCCGGCTTCGGCGGGATGCCGCGCACCGGGTCGTAGGCGTCCCCGGCCAGGTCGGTGCCGCCGATGACCTTGGCGGTGGGGAACTGGCCCGGCCCGCCGAAGTCGGCGTGCCGGTAGTCGATGCCGTCGTCCACGATGCCGATCCGCACGCCCTCGCCGAGCACGCCCAGCCGCTGCCAGGCGGTGACCGCGCCGGTCAGCGGCCCCGCGCCCGCGTTGGTGCGGAAGTGCCGGGTGACCGGGCGCACCGAGCGCACCGCGGTGTCCTGGGCCAGCTCGCGCAGCGCGGCCGCCTCCGCGTGGACCAGCAGCCCGGCCACCGCGGTCGTCCGGTGCAGCAGCCGGGCCCGGTTGTCCCTGGTCCGCAGCTTGGTCACCAGATCCTCGCCGCCGCGCGCGCCGGTCAGCTCCACGAAGGCGGTGACCGGACCGGACTTGCCCGCTAGCGTGGTGTCCGGCCCCATGTGTGGCAGCGCTCCCAGACGGGGTCCGCCCAGGCCAGGGGCCAGTAGCGGCTCGGAGAGTGCCCCGGCGGGCACGGCACCGCCCGCGCAGAGCAGCGCGGCGAGGCTGAGTAGGGCAAGACTGCGCTTATTCATCCGAGGTGTTCACCGTTCAATTGGTGCTTCGGCGGCCATAGGGGCTAGACATCGGGTCGCTTAAGGCGATATACATCCGATGTCTGGGGACGGCTCCGGAGACGACGAGGAGTGACACCGTGCAGCTGCTGCGGCTTGGCGATCCTGGCAACGAGTCGCCCGCGGTGCGGGCCGAGGACGGCACGCTCCACGACCTGCGCCCGCTGACCACCGACATCACCGGCGAGTTCCTGGCCGCGGACGGGCTGGCCCGCACCGCCGCGGCGCTGGCCGCGGGCGAGCTGCCCGCGCTGGCCGACCCCGGCGACGGCTCCGGCCTGCGGGTCGGCCCGCCGATCGCGCGGCCGGGCAAGATCGTCTGCATCGGCCTCAACTACCGCGACCACGCCGAGGAGACCGGGGCGGAGCTGCCCGCCGAGCCGGTGGTGTTCATGAAGGCTCCGGACACCTTGGTCGGGCCGTACGACGAGGTGCTGGTGCCGCGTCGCTCGGTGAAGACGGACTGGGAAGTGGAACTCGGTGTGATCATCGGCAGCACCGCCCGGTACCTGGAGGACCACGAGAGCGCGCTGGCCTGCGTGGCCGGGTACGCGGTCTCCCACGACGTCTCCGAGCGCGAGTTCCAGCTGGAGCGCGGCGGCACCTGGGACAAGGGCAAGAGCTGCGAGACCTTCAACCCGCTCGGCCCGTACCTGGTGCCGGCCGGCGAGGTCGGCGACGTGCAGTCGCTGTCGCTGAAGCTCTCGGTCAACGGCGTGCCCCGGCAGGACGGCAGCACCAAGAACATGATCTTCTCGGTGGCCGAGTGCGTCCGCTACCTGAGCCAGTTCATGGTGCTGCGGCCCGGCGACCTGATCAACACCGGCACCCCGGCCGGGGTCGCGCTCGGCCAGCCCGAGCCCAAGCCCTACCTGCGCGGCGGCGACGTGGTGGAACTGGAGATCGAGGGCCTTGGCAAGCAGCGGCAGACCTTTGGGCAGGCCTGACATGTCCTTGATCACCTCGGTGGACGTGCTCGACGTCCGCTTCCCCACCTCGCGTGAGCTGGACGGCTCGGACGCGATGAACCCCGACCCCGACTACTCCGCGGCCTACGTGGTGCTGAGCACCGACGACGGCGCCCGCGGCTACGGCTTCGCCTTCACCATCGGCCGCGGCAACGACGTGCAGGCCGCCGCGATCCAGGCGCTGTCCCCGCACCTGATCGGCCAGCCCGCGCCGACCAGTGCGGCCGAGCTGGGCGCGCTGTCCCAGCGGCTGATCGGCGACTCGCAGCTGCGCTGGCTGGGCCCGGAGAAGGGCGTGGTGCACATGGCGGTCGGCGCGGTGGTCAACGCCGCCTGGGACCTGGCCGCCCGCGCCGCCGGGCTGCCGCTGTGGCGCTTCCTGGCCGAGCTGACCCCGGAGGAGATCGTCGGCCTGGTCGACTTCCGCTACCTGCGCGACGTGCTCACCCCGCCGCAGGCCCTGCTGATGCTGAAGAAGGCGGAAAAGGGCAAGGCAGAGCGGATCGAGAAGCTGCTGGCCGAGGGCTACCCGGCCTACACCACCTCGCCCGGCTGGCTGGGCTACAGCGACGAGAAGCTGACCAGGCTCACCCGCGAGGCGCTGGCCGACGGCTTCGGGATGATCAAGCTCAAGGTGGGCGGCAACCTCGAGGACGACGTGCGCCGGATGAAGCTGGCGCGCGAGGTGGTCGGGCCGGACTACCCGATCGCGGTGGACGCCAACCAGCGCTGGGACGTGGGTGACGCGGTCACCTGGATGCAGGCCCTGGCCCCCTACCACCCGTACTGGATCGAGGAGCCCACCTCGCCGGACGACGTGCTCGGCCACCAGGCCATCGCGCGCGCGGTCCGCCCGATCAAGGTGGCCACCGGCGAGCACGTGCACAACCGGGTGATGTTCAAGCAGCTGCTGGCCGCGGACGCGATCGACGTGCTCCAGCTGGACGCGGCCAGGGTCGGCGGGGTCAACGAGAACCTGGCCATCCTGCTGCTCGCGGCCAAGTTCGGCGTGCCGGTCTGCCCGCACGCCGGCGGGGTCGGGCTGTGCGAACTGGTGCAACACCTGGCGATGTTCGACTACGTTGCCGTCTCGGGGACGCGGGAGGGGCGGATGATCGAGTGGGTGGACCACCTGCACGAACACTTCGTCGACCCGGCGGTCGTGCGCGACGGCCGCTACCGGACGCCCACCGCGCCCGGGTTCTCCGCGGAGATGAAACCCGCCACACTGCACGGGTTCCGCTACCCGGACGGTCCTGAGTGGACGGAGACGCCCTGATGAGCAGCGAGTTCGACGGACTGGTCGCCGTGGTCACCGGCGGCGCCTCCGGCATCGGCCTGGCCACCGCGCAGGCGCTGTCCGCGCGGGGCGCGAAGGTCGCCTGCCTCGACCTCAACCCCGAGGTCCCCGCGCCGCTGTTCGGCGTGCGCTGCGACGTCGCCGACGATGCCACGGTGGTCGCCGCGATCGACGCGGTGATCGCCGAGTACGGCCGGATCGACGTGCTGGTGAACAACGCCGGGATCGGCGCGCAGGGCGACGTCGGCGCGAACACCGACGAGGAATGGGCCAGGGTGCTGGACATCAACGTGGTCGGCATGGCCAGGGTCAGCCGGGCCGCGCTGCCGCACCTGCGCCGCTCCCCGGCCGCCGCGATCGTGAACACCTGCTCCATCGCCGCCTGGGCCGGGCTGCCCCAGCGGGCGCTGTACTCGGCCAGCAAGGGCGCGGTCTACGGCCTCACCCTGGCCATGGCCGCCGACCACGTGCGCGAGGGCATCCGGGTCAACTGCGTCGCGCCGGGCACCGTGGACACCCCCTGGGTGGGCCGCCTGCTCGACGCCGCGCCGGACCCGGCGGCCGAGCGCGCCGCGCTCCAGGCCCGCCAGCCCACCGGCCGCCTGGTTTCCGCCGACGAGGTGGCCAACGCCATCGCCTACCTCGCCGGACCCGCTTCGGGTGCCACCGTCGGCACCGTGCTCGCCGTGGACGGCGGGATGCACGGACTGCGGCTGCGGCCGCAGCCCAGTTGAGGTAGATCCACACCAGCGAGTCAAGGAGGACCGTGGTGCGTTCCGACGTCCGCAGGGCAGGGGCCGCTGCCGCCGCGCTGGCCATCGTGTTGGCGGGTTGTGGCACCACGAAAGGCCCGGGAGGCCAGCAGGGCGCCAGTGGCCCCGGTCAGGTCGGCGCGACCGTGCCGCTGCTGACCTCACCGTTCTGGCAGGCCTACAACAACTACGTGCCGACGATGGCCACCGAGTCCGGGGTGGCGGCGCTGCCCACGGTCAACGCCAACTCCGACCCGGCCAAGCTGATCACCGACATGACCAACCTGCTCAACCAGGGCGTCAAGGGACTGGTGGTCACCCCGCTGGACTCCGCCGCGGTGGTCGCCGGGCTGGCCCAGGCCGAGCGCAAGGGCGTGCCGGTGGTCGCGGTGGACGTGGCCCCGGAGAGCGGCAAGGTGGCCATGGTGGTGCGCGCGGACAACCGCGCCTACGGCACCAAGGCCTGCGAGCACATCGGCGGCAAGGTCAAGCAGGGCAAGGTCGTGCAGATCCAGGGCGACCTGGCCTCGGTCAACGGCCGGGACCGCTCCGAGGCCTTCCGCGAGTGCATGACCGCCAAGTTCCCCGGCATCCAGATCCTGGACCTGCCGGCGGAGTGGAAGGCGGAGAAGGCATCCTCCGGCCTGGAGTCGCTGCTCACCGCGAACCCGGACGTCAAGGGCGTGTACATGCAGGCGGGCGGCGTGTACCTGGCGCCGACGCTACAGGCGTTGAAGCGCAAGGACCTGCTGCACCCGGTGGGCGACCCCAAGCACGTGGTGGCGGTCAGCAACGACGGCATCCCGCAGGAGTTCGAGGCCATCCGCAAGGGCGAGATCGACGCCACGGTGTCCCAGCCCGCCGACGCCTACGCCAAGTACGGCATGTACTGGATCAAGAAGGCGATGGCGGGGGAGACCTTCAAGGCCGGTCCGACTGACCACGGCAGCACCATCGTCGAGGTCCGGCCCGGCATCCTGGAGGACCAGCTGCCCGCGCCGCTGGTGACCAAGGAGAACGTGGACGACAAGTCGCTGTGGGGCAACCAGCTGTGAGCGCACCCGCCGCGCCGGTGGTCGAAGCGCTGGGCATCACTCGGCGCTTCGGCCCCACCACCGCGCTCCACGATGTCGGGATCACCGTCCGCCCCGGTGAGTCGCACGCCCTGGTGGGGCGCAACGGGGCAGGCAAGTCGACCCTGGTGTCCGTGCTCACCGGACTGTCCAAACCGGACAGTGGCACGGTCGCGTTCAACGGCGAGCCCGCGCCCCCGGTGGCCGACCGGGAAGCCTGGCGGCAGCGGGTGGCCTGCGTGTACCAGCACTCCACCGTCATCCCCGAGCTGACCGTGGCGGAGAACCTGTTCCTCAACCGGCAGCCGGCCAGCCGCGGCGTGATCCGCTGGTCCGCGCTGCGCGCCGGGGCCGCCGAGCTGCTGGCCGCCTGGGGCGTGGACGTCTCGGTGGACGCGCTGGCCGGTGAGCTGGACGTGGAGCAGCGACAGCTGGTGGAGATCGCCCGCGCGCTGTCCTACGGCGCCCGGTTCATCATCCTGGACGAGCCCACCGCGCAGCTGGACAGCCACGCGATCAGCAGGCTGTTCGAGCGCATGCACCAGCTGCAGGCCGCTGGGGTGACCTTCCTGTTCATTTCCCACCACCTGCAAGAGGTGTACGAGGTGTGCCAGGCGGTCACCGTGCTGCGCGACGCCAGGCACATCGTCACCGCCCCGGTCAGCGAGCTCTCCCGCGGCCAGTTGGTGGACGCGATGACCGGCGAGTCCGGCGGGCTCGCGGTGACCGACGCGGCCGACCGGGAAGCCTTGCCGGACAACGCTCCGGTCGCGCTCACCGTGCGGGGGCTCGGCGGTGACGGCTTCGCAGGCGTCTCCTTCGAGCTGCGCCGCGGCGAGGTGCTCGGGCTGGCCGGCAGCAACGCCAGCGGCAAGCACCAGGTCGCGGAAACCGTGTACGGGCTGCGGAAACCGGTCGCCGGCACGGTGCGGGTGGCCGGTGCCCCGCTCAAGCCGGGCGACGTCTCGGCCGCGCTGAACGCCGGGATCGGCTGCGTGCCCAGGTCCAGGCACGACCAGGGCCTGGTGCTGGGCATGTCCATCGGCGACAACGCCACCATGAGCGTGCTGGACCGGCTCGGCGTGGCCGGGCTGGCCGCGCCGAAAACCGTGCGAGCCAAGGGGAACACCGCGATCGCCGAGTACGGCGTGGTGGCCAAGGAGGCCGACCAGCCGGTCAGCGACCTCTCCGGCGGCAACCAGCAGAAGGTCGTGATGGCCCGCGCGCTGGCCAACGACCCGGACGTGCTGATCATGATCAACCCCACCGCCGGGGTCGATGTGAAGTCCAAACAGGCCCTGCTGGCCGTGGTCGACCGGGCCAGGGCCGAGGGCAAGGCGGTGCTGATCGTCAGCGACGAGCTGGACGACCTGCGCCCCTGTGACCGGGTGCTCGTGATGCGCGCCGGAACCCTGGCCGCCGAACACCAGGCAGGCTGGGCCGATGGCCAGCTCGTGGCCTCCATCGAAGGAGTCGAACTCGATGGCGAATGACACCGCCGTGCAGAACAACCCCACGGCCGGCAAGTCCGCGCCGCCACGACGGATCCGGCTGGCCAGGCTGCGTGACCTGGCGCTGCTGCCCGCGCTCGCGGTGGTGGTGCTGATCGGCGGACTGGTCAACGACCGCTTCCTCACCACGGACAACCTGGTCGCGGTGCTCGGCGCCTCGGCCGCGCTGGCCATGGTGGTGCTCGGCGAGACGCTGGTGCTGCTGACCGGCAAGTTCGACCTGTCGCTGGAGTCCACCGTGGGCATCGCGCCCGCGGTCGGCGCGCTGCTGGCCATCCCGGCGGCCAGCGGCATCGGCTGGTTCGACGACCCGCTGCCCGCCTGGCTGGCCATCCTCGCGGTGCTGGTGGTGGGCGCGGTCGTGGGGCTGTTCAACGGTTTCCTGGTGGTCAAGCTCCAGCTCAACGCGTTCATCGTGACCCTGGCGATGCTGATCATCCTGCGCGGCCTGCTGGTCGGCTCCACCGAGGGCAAGACCCTGTTCCAGATGCCGGAGGCCTTCTTCGCGCTGGCCACCAACACCTTCCTCGGCCTGCCCATCTCGGTGTGGCTGGCCGGGATCGCCTACCTGGTGGCCGGGTTCCTGTTGCGCTACCACCGGATCGGCCGCGCGCTCTACGCCATCGGCGGCAACGCCCAGGCCGCCCGCGCCGCCGGTATCCGGGTGGACCGGATCGCCTGGGCGGTGTTCGTGGTGGCCGGGGTGCTGGCCGCGATCGGCGGGCTGATCCAGACCGGTTACGTCGGCGCGCTCAGCGCGGGCCAGGGCGACCGGATGATCTTCACCGTGTTCGCCGCGGCGGTCATCGGCGGCATCTCCCTCGACGGCGGCAAGGGCACCCTGTTCGGCGCGCTCACCGGAGTGCTGCTGCTCGGCGTGGTGGACAACCTGCTCACCGCGGCCCAGGTGCCCTCGTTCTGGATCCAGGCGGTCTACGGCGCGGTCATCCTCGGCGCGCTGATGCTGGCCAGGATCGCCAGCGGGAAGGCGCAGACCTGATGGAGACGGTGCTGCACACCAGGCTCAAGCCGGGCAGGGAAGCCGAGTACGAGCGGGTGCACGCGAGCATCCCGCCGGAGCTGGACCTCGCGCTGCGCGAGGCCGGGGTCCGCTCCTGGCGGATCTGGCGCAGTGGCCGGGACCTGTTCCACCTGGTCGACTGCGACGACTACGAGGCCATGCGGGCGCACCTGCGCGAGCACCCGGCCAACGTGCCCTGGCAGGCCAGGATGGCCGAGCTGCTGGAGGTGCCCGACGACTACTCGGGCGCCGAACCCGAGATCCGACTCGTCTGGGAGCTGCCGTGAGGACCGCGAAACTGGGCCGCACCACGGTGCCGGTGACCGCGCTGGGCTTCGGCGCCGCGCCGATCGGCAACCTCTACCGCCCGGTGCCCGACGCCGACGCGCACGCCGCGGTCCGCGCCGCCTGGGACGCCGGGGTGCGCTACTTCGACACCGCGCCGCACTACGGTCTCGGCCTGTCCGAACGCCGCCTCGGCGCGGTGCTGGCCGAGCACCCCAGGGACGAGTTCGCGGTCTCCACCAAGGTCGGCCGCCTGCTCACCGAGTACGACGGCGGCGGTGACGACCTGGCCGACGGCTTCGACGTGCTGGCCACCCACCGCAGGGTGTGGGACTTCAGCGCCGACGGCGTGCGTCGCTCGCTGGAGTCCTCTTTGGACAGACTGGGCCTTGACCGGGTCGACGTGGTGCTGCTGCACGACCCGGACAACCATTGGGCCGAGGCGGCGGGAAAGGGCTTCCCGGCCCTGGCCGAGCTGCGCGACCAGGGCGTGGTCGGCGCGATCGGCGTCGGCATGAACCAGTGGGAAATGCCCGCCAGGTTCATCAGGGAGACCGACATCGACGTGGTGATGCTGGCCGGTCGCTACACGTTGCTGGAGCAGCCGGCCGCGGCCGAGTTCCTGCCGCTGTGCTTGGAGCGCAACGTCTCCGTGCTGGCCGCGGGCGTGTTCAACTCCGGCCTGCTCTCCCGGCACGAGATCCCGGTGCACGCCAAGTACAACTACGCCGACGCCCCGCCGGAGCTGGTGGACCGGGCCAGGGCGATCGCCGGCGTGTGCGAGCGGCACGGCGTCACGCTGCCGCAGGCCGCCATCCAGTTCGCCTTCGGCCACCCCTCGGTCGCCTCGGTGGTGATCGGCGCGCGCACCGGCGAGCAAATGCGGCAGAACGCCGGCCTGGTCGCCAACCCGGTGCCGCCGGAGCTGTGGGCCGAGCTGCGCGAGCGGAACCTGCTTGCCTCGGACGTGTTCGGGCCGGGCGAACAGGCATGAGGATCGACGCCCACCACCACCTCTGGGACCTGTCGGTGCGCGCCCAGGACTGGCTGGCCGGGCCGGAGATGGCGCCGATCAACCGGAGCTTCATGCTGCCCGACCTGCACCAGGTCACCGCGGCCACCGGCATCGGGGCCACCGTGCTGGTGCAGACCATCACGGTGCCCGAGGAGACCCCGGAGTTCCTGGTCTTCGCCGAGGCGTCGGAGATCGTGGCCGCGGTGGTCGGCTGGACCGACCTGACCGCGCCGGAGGTGGCGGACACCCTGGCCGCGCTGAAGTCCGGCCACGGCGGGCGCTGGCTGCGCGGCATCCGGCACCAGGTGCAGGGCGAGCCGGACCCGCGCTGGCTGTGCCGCCCGGACGTGCGCAGGGGCCTGGCCGCGGTGGCCGAGGCCGGACTGTCCTACGACCTGCTCACCCGGCCGCACCAGCTGCCCGCGGCCATCGAGACGGTCCGGGCGCTGCCGCAGCTGGAGTTCGTGCTCGACCACTGCTCGAAGCCGCCGATCGCCAGCGGCGAGCTGGCGTCGTGGGCCGCTGACCTGCGCACGCTGGCCGCCCTGCCCAACGTCACCTGCAAGCTGTCCGGCCTGGTCACCGAGGCCGACTGGACACAGTGGACGGTCGACCAGCTCCGCCCTTACACCGAGGTGGTGCTGGCGGCCTTTGGCCCCGAACGGGTGATGTTCGGCTCGGACTGGCCGGTCTGCCTGCTCGCCGCGCCCTACGCCACCGTGCTGGAGACAGCCGAGGTACTGACCGATCGGCTCACGCCATCGGAACGGGCCGCCGTGTTCGGCGGCACCGCCCAACGGGTGTACGCGATTGAGCAGTCATCCGAGGTTGCGCAGCCACTGCTCGACACCGGCGACGTGCACGGTTGACCAGGAGCGGGCCAGCTCCGGCTCGTGCGCGGCCAGCGCGTCCACGATCGCCCGGTGCTCGGCCACGGTCCGGTCCACCGCCCCGCCCTGGGCGATGCCGCGCCAGATCCGGGCCCGCACGGTGGGTCCGGCCAGCGTGTCCAGCAGCTGGGCCAGGTAGGCGTTGCCTGCGGACTGGGCGATCCGGCGGTGGAACTCCAGGTCCAGCTCGACCAGGCGCTCCACCGAGTCGGACTTCTCGGTCTCCTCGCACAGCTCGCGCAGCACGGCGATGTCCTTCTCGTCGATGCGCACCGCGGCGATGGCCGCGCAGGCCGGTTCCAGCACCCGGCGGACCTCAAGGACCTCCAGCACGGACTCCTCGCCGCGGTGCAGGTCCAGCACGAAGCTCAGCGCGCCGAGCAGCTCGTCCGCGCGCAGGCTGGAGACGTAGGTGCCGTCGCCCTGCCGCACGTCCAGCACTCTGACCAGCGACAACGCCTTCACCGCCTCGCGCAGCGAGTTCCGGGACAGGCCAAGCCGCTCGGCCAGGTCGGCCTCCCTGGGCAGCCGGTCGCCCGGCTTCAGCTCGCCGGAGACGATCATTTCCTTGACGCGCAAGATGGCGTCGTCGGTAACGGCCACTGCCACCCCCGTTTCGCGAGCCGGTACACACCTCGGATGTTTCGCTCCAGTATGCGCCATGCCGCTCGCTCAGTTGCGCATTGCTCCATCTGGCGTAATCTGAGCCTGCCCGCCTCACCCCGCCCCCTCGGTGAGGCGGGCTCTGCTGTGTAAAGGGTCCCACCGTTCCTTCGGAGCTGGACGAATGCGCACACGTCGGGTTACCGTCATAATGGTCTAAACCATTGGAGGGTCATTGGACGCCATAGTCGCTGCCCCGAAGGCGCTGTTGGGCAATGCCCTCTCCGGTCCGGTGACACTACGCATCCGCGACGGCGAGATCGTCGAGGTCGCGGAGAACCCCGGCTATCGCGGGGAGACCGAGGGCCTGCTCAGCCCCGGCCTGGTGGACGTGCAGATCAACGGCGCGGTCGGGGTGGACTTCGCCGACGTGGACGCCGCCGGGATGGCCACCGTGTCCGCGGCGCTGCCGCGCACCGGCGTGACCCGGTTCCTGCCCACCCTGATCACCGCCCCGCTGCCGGAGATCCTGCGCCAGGCGCACCAGGTCCTGGCCGCCGCGGCCGCCCTGCCGGCCGGTTCGGGGGCCCGTCCGCTTGGCCTGCACTTCGAGGGCCCGTTCCTGTCCCCGCTGCGGCACGGCGTGCACAACCCCGAGGTGATGGAACCGCCCAGCGCGGACCGGATCGAGCGCATCCTGGCCGACCCCGCGGTGCACGCGGCCCTGCGCCTGGTCACCCTGGCCCCGGAGCAGCCGGGCGGCTTCGCGGCCGTCCGCCGCCTCACCGAAGCGGGCGTGCTGGTCGCGGTAGGCCACACCGACGCCACCGGCGAGCAGACCCGCCAGGCCGCGGACCTGGGCGCGCGCATGATCACCCACCTGTTCAACGCCCAGCGCCCCCTCGGCCACCGCGAGCCGGGCGTCCCCGGCATCGGCCTGGTCGACTCCCGCTACACCCTCGGCCTGATCGCCGACCTGGCCCACGTCGACGGCGACATCTGCAAACTGGTCTTCAACGCCGCCCCCGGCCGCGTCGCCCTGGTCACCGACGCGGTGGCCGCCGCGGGCATGCCGCCGGGCCGCTACCAGCTTGGCGGCGAGGACGTCGTGCTCACCGAGGAAGGCGTCCCCCGCTCCCCGGCAGGCACCATCGCCGGCAGCGCCCTGACCCTGGACCGCGCCGTCCGCAACATGGTCGGCCTCGGCATCGACCCAGCCGTCGCCCTGCACGCCGCCACCACCGTCCCCGCCGACGTCCTCGGCGAGCCTGCCCTGGGCCGCATCGCGCCCGGCGCGCGCGCGGACCTGGTGCTGTGGGACGCGGACCTGCACCCGCGCAAGGTGTGGGTCGAGGGCGAACTGGTCTTCGACGCGGAGGAGTCCGCCCGCAGCACGGTCGCCCGCCTGCCCGCGGCAGGCAACTGAATCTTCCACCGCACAGGTGGGGGCGAGAGAGAACACGAGGGCCTCTGCACCGCAACCCGGGCAGGGGCTCTCGCTCATGCCAGCAACCGGGACAACAGGAACGGCTCCGTCCCCGCCAGCCCCACCGAGGCGTACAAAGTGACGTCCTCAGCCGCCCGCCGCCCCACCTGAGTCCCACTCGCGACGGCCCCCAGCGACACCACCTCCCGCCCCGCCAGCAGCGCCGAGGGCCGGTACCCGTCGAGCTGCGCGGGCGAGTCGGTGAACACCGCGTCCGCCCGCTCCACCAGATCCACCCCGAACTCCGCCCGCCCCACCTGCTTCGGCCCCACGGTGGTCACCGCCGTCCCCGCCGAGATCCACCCCGCCTCGATCACCGGTGCCCCGGCCGAGGTCGCCAGCACCACGATGTCCCGCTCCACCACCGCCTCCCGCGCCGAGCACACCGCCTCCGCGGCCACCCCCAGCTCCGCCCTGACCCGCTCCGCGAAGGCCCGCCGCCGCCCCGGATCCCGCGAGAACACCCGCACCCCAGCCAGCTCCCGCACCCCACTGATCGCCCACACCTGCGTCCACGCCTGGGCCCCCGCGCCCACCAGCCCCACGGTCCGCGCCTCCGGCCGCGCCAGCAGGTCCACCGCCAGCCCGCCCAGCGCGCCGGTCCGGTGGTTGCCCAGCTCCTTGCCCACGGCCAGTCCCAGCAGCTCGCCGGAGGGTTCGGCGTGCAGGGCGACGAGCTGGGGGGCGTCGAGATGTGTCGCGTAGGAACGGAATCCGTACCACTGGCCGATGAGCCTGCCCGCGGTGAAGGTCTGCGCGCCGGCGTGCACGCGGGACGGGGCAAGGAGATCGCCGCGTTCGGCGGACAGGACGGCCTCGCGCATGGCGGAGACGGCGAGGGCGGGGGTGAGGCGGGCCAGGATCGCGGCGTCGTCCAGGACGGTGGTCATGGCCGCGATTCTGCAAGCTCCAGCTTCCTGGAGGTCAACGAGAACGCGGCGCACCCCCAGCCGGGGATGCGCCGCGTTCTCGGGTGTTCAGCGAGTCTTCGTGACCTTGTTCAGCCCGCGCGGGTTGTCCGGGTCCCCGCCCCGCGCCAGCGCCAGTCCCAGCGCGAGCCGCTGCACCGGCAGGATCTCCAGCACCGGGGCCAGTTCCTCCGCCGTGGCCGGCACCCCGATCCGGTAAGCCGCCGCGACCACGTCGGCCGCCGAGCCGACCGCGAGGATGTCCGCGCCGCGGCCCTGCACGACCTCCAGCACCTCGCGCATGGCCGCGCCGCCCTGGCCCGCGCTGGTGATGGCCAGCACGGCGGTCTCGCTGTCGACCGCGGCGACCGGGCCGTGCAGCAGGTCGGCGCCGCTGTAGGCCCTGGCGGACAGGTAGCTGGTCTCGGCGAGCTTGAGGGCGGCCTCGGCGGCGGTGGCCGAGGAGTAGCCGCGGCCGGTGGTGACCACGCGGTTGGCGAAGCGGTAGCGCTGGACGGCCTCGGCGACCGCGGGTTCGGCCAGGCTGAGGGCCGAGTCGGCCAGGTCGCCCAGGTTGGCCGCGTGTTCGGCGGTGCCGCCGCGGACGGCGTCGATGAGCAGGTACAGGGCCAGCAGGGTGGCGCTGTAGGTCTTGGTGGCGGCCACCGCGAGCTCCTTGCCCGCGCCGATGTCCACCGACAGCTCGGTGACCTGGTTCAGCGGGGAGTCCGGGGTGTTGGTGACGGCCACGGTGAGCGCGCCCCGCCTGCGCGCGGACTCGGTGGCCTCGACCAGGTCGGGGGAGCCGCCGCTCTGGCTGACCGACACCCACAGCACGTCGGTCAGGTCCGGCTGGGCGCCGTAGAGCGTGGTGGTGGACGGGGACACCAGGCCGGCGGGCAGCTGGAGCAGGACCTCGGTCAGGTACTTGGCGTAGAGCGCGCCGTGGTCGCTGGAACCGCGGGCGGCGAAGAGCACGAACCGCGGGCGGCGCTCGGCGATCTGCGCGGCCACCGCGGCGATCTCCGCCCGCCGGGCCAGCAGGCCGCGGTACACCTCGGGCTGGGCCGCGATCTCGGCGGCCATGTGCGCGCCGGGCACGGTCTCTGTCGACGTCATCGCCTGTCCTCCCTCGCCGTGTTCGCGGCGAGCAGCTCGGCGGCGGCGCGCAGGCACACGTACGCGCTGCCGTGGGTGTCGATACGGGCGACGCTGCCCAGGTCCGGACCAGGCACCCCCGTCTCGACGTGCACTAGGTCTAGACCAATGCTAGCAAGTTCGACGACAAGTCGCCGCACTTCAGCGTGCCGGTGCGCGTCCCTGGTGACAACCACCGCCGGGGAACCGTTCACTGAATCGAGGATTTCGTCCTTGCCATCCGGGCCGGGCCGCAGCACCCGGCTGCCCGGCAGCAGCTCGCTCAGGTGCGGGCCGAGGCCCCAGGGCACCGCGCCGACCGCGATGCTCGGGTCCACCTCCAGGTCCACCACCAGCGGCGGCCCGGCCAGCTTGAGCTCGCCGCGCACCTCGACCGCCCGCCGCGCGGCCCGCAGGCCCAGGTCGCCATCCGGCCCCGGACCGCCGGTGACCGGGCCGCCCAGTGACGCCGCCCGCGCCGCGGCCCCGGCCAGCAGCTCCTCACTCAACCGTCCACTGTGGACAGCAGCGACGATCGCCTCGGCCAGCCGGTCCACCACCTCGGCGTCGGCCAGCTCGCCGCCCACGCACAGCAGGTCCGCGCCGGCCAGCAGCGCCTGCACCGCGCCGTCGCTGATCCCGGCGGTGCCGGAGACCGCGTTCATCTCCAGCGCGTCGGTGACCACCGCGCCGGTGAAGCCCAGCTCGCCGCGCAGCACCTCGGTCACCGCGTGCCGGTTCAGCGTGGCAGGCGACTCGCCCCAGGCCGGGATCACCAGGTGGCCGGTCATCACCGAGCGCACCCCGGCGGCGATCGCGGCCCGGAACGGCACCAGCTCGACCGTGCGCAGCTGCTCCTCCGTGCGCTCCAGCACCGGCAGCTCGCGGTGCGAGTCCGCGGTGGAGGCGCCGTGACCGGGGAAGTGCTTGGCGCAGGCGGCCACCCCGGACTGCTGGATGCCCGCGATGAACGCGGCCACCTGGGCCGCGGCCGCGTGCGGCTCGCTGCCGAAGGCGCGCACGCCGATGATCGGGTCCTCCGCGGCCAGGGTCAGGTCCGCGCAGGGCGCCAGGTCCAGCGTCACCCCGCAGGCGGCCAGCCTGGCCCCGAGCGCCGCGCCGACCTCCCTGGTCAGCTCGAGGTCGCCGATCGCGCCCAGCGCGTGCGGACCCGGCAGCGCGGAGCCGCGCGCGGCGTCCAGCCGGGTCACGTCGCCGCTCTCCTCGTCGATGGCCACCACCAGTTCGGGCCGCTCGGCCCGCAGCTGTGCGGTCAGCGCGGCCACCTGCTCGTCGTCGACCACGTTGCGCCCGAACAGCAGCACGCCGCCGAGGCCGTCAGCGACCCGGCGGCGCACCCAGTCCGGCGCGCTCGTCCCGGCAAAACCCGGCAGCAGCACGGCGTCGGCCAAGCGTCGCAGACCATCCACTGTGGACTATCCCTTCACGGCGCCGGCGGTGTTCCCGGCCACCAGGTTGCGCTGGACGATCAGGAAGTAGATGAGCACGGGCAGCGCGAAGACCACCGAGGCGGCCATGGTGCCGCCCCAGTCGGTGCCGAAGACGGTGCTGAACGTGGACAGCCACACCGGCAGCGTCTGGTTGCTCTGGTCCCGCATCAGCACCAGGGCGAAGAGGAACTCGTTCCAGGCGGTGATGAAGGAGAACACCGAGGTGCTCACCAGCGCCGGCCCCAGCAGCGGCAGGGTGACCCTGCGGAAGGCGCCCCAGCGGGAGCAGCCGTCCACCATGGCCGCCTCCTCCAGGTCCACCGGGATGCCGTTGACGAAGCCGCGCAGCACCCAGATGGTGAACGGCAGCGTGGTGGCCACGTTGACCAGCAGCAGCGCGGGCAGCATGTTGAGCAGGCCGACATCGCGCATCAGCAGGTACATCGGGATCAGCAGCGCCTCCAGCGGCGCCAGCTGCGCGATGAGCACCAGCAGCACAAAACCCTTGCGGCCGCGGAAGCGCAGCCTGCTCAGCGGGATCGCGGCCAGGATGCCCGCGGCCACCGCGCACAGCATGGCCCCCACCGCCACGATCAGGCTGTTGGTCAGGAAGTTGGTGAAGCCGGGCTTGCTGACCGCGGTGACGAAGTTCTCGAAGGTGACCGAGGTCGGGAACAGGTCGTAGTCGGTGGTCAGGTTGGCGTTCGACGGCCGCAGGGATGAGTTGATCATCCAGTAGGTCGGGAAGAAGAACAGCCCGGCCAGCAACAGCGCGACCGCGGTGAGCAGCATCCGCTGCGGACGGCTCTTGGTCCTCACAGCGCACCCTCCTGACGCCGGATGAGCAGCCGCATGTACTGCCCGACCAGCACGGTCAGCACCAGGATCATCAGCACCGCGACCGCGGCGGCCACGCCGAAGTGGCTGCCGGAGATGCCCTTGATGTACTGCAGCACCGGCAGCGTGGTGCTCTCCCCGTCCGGACCGCCCTGGCGGATGGCCCAGACCTGGGTGAACACCTTGAAGTCCCACAGGATCGACTGGAAGGTGGCCAGGCCGACCATCGGCGCCAGCGAGGGCCAGGTGACCGCGCGGAAGCCCTGCCAGCCGGAGGCGCCGTCGATCCCGGCCGCCTCGTACAGGTCGCCGGGGATGGACAGCAGCCCCGCGTACAGGGTGAACGCGATGAACGGCACCCCCTGCCAGATGATCAGCAGCGCGATCACGGTCAGCGTGGAGACCCCGTTGGAGAACCAGGAGAAGCCCTGGAAGGAGTCGAAGCCGATCAGCACCAGGGTCTTGTTCAGGATGCCGAAGTTCTGGTCGAAGATCCACTGGAACACCGTGGTGGCGGCCAGGATGGGCATCGCCCAGGCCAGCACCAGGCTGATCTGCAGCACCAGCCGGGTGCCGCCGCCGACCTGCCGCATCAGCAGCGCGATCAGCAGGCCGAGCGCGACCGTGCCGGCCACGCAGGCCGCGGTGAAGGCCACTGTGCGCAGGGTGATCACCCAGAACTCGGGGTCGCCGAGGATCTCCGCGTAGTTGGCGAAGCCGTGCCAGACCACCTCGCCGCGCACCAGCTCGCCCAGGTCGAGCTTGCGGAAGCTGATCAGGATGACCTGGATCGCCGGCCAGCCCAGCAGGACCAGCAGCGCGATGATCGCGGGCGCGATCAGCAGGTAGGGCAACAGGGTGTCGCCGAGTGAGCGCCGGCGCGCACGCCGACCGGGTCCATGCGCCGACGGTGCCGGCGGGGTCGCCCCCGCCGGCACCGTGGTGTCCACTGTCGCGGTCATCGCGCTACTTGCCCGCGAGCGCCTGCTGGATCGCCGTGTTCGCGTCCGAGGCGGCCTGGTCCAGGCTCTTCGCCCCGGTCAGGTACGCGGTCATCATGGTCTTGACCGGGTTCGCCCCCGCCTCCACCGAACCCCAGTTCGGGCTGGCCGGGACCGCCTTGCCGTTGACCGCGGCCTTGGCCATCGCGGCCGAGACCGGGTCGCTGTTGAGCGCGCTGGTGTCCTTGGTCGAGCCGGGGATCATGCCGGCCTTGACCAGCTGCTGCTGGTACTTCTCCGCGGCGAGCAGCTTCAGGTAGTCCTTGGCCAGGTCGGCGTTCTTGCTGCCGGCCGGGATGGCCAGGTTGGACCCGCCCTGGAACACCGGCGCGGTGCTGCCGGGGGTCTTGCCGGGAATGGGGAACCCGCCGGTCAGCTTGGTCATCTCGGGGTTCTCCTTGGCCGCGGTGGCGACCTCCCACGGCAGGCCGACGATCATGCCGACCTTGCCCTTGCCGTACACGCCGGCCTGCGGGGGCTTCTCCTCGTCGGCGTCCTTGGGCGCCTTGGTGCCGGAGACGTCCACCAGCTTCTTGTAGAACTCCAGCCCGGCCTTGGCCTCGGGGGTGTTCATCGTGGCGGTGAACTTGGTGCCCTCCTGCTTGGCCACGTCACCGCCCTCGCCCCAGATGAAGGACAGCAGGGTGTACCAGTTCTGGCCGGCCAGGTAGAGCGGCTGGAACTCGGGGTCGTCCTTGTGCGCCGCCTTGAGCTTCTCGATCGCGGTCAGCCACTCGGCCTGCGAGGCAGGCGGGGTGATGCCTGCTTTCTCGAACAGGTCCTTGCGGTAGAGCACCAGCCGGTTGGCCGCGTAGAACGGCACCGCGAACTGCTTGCCGTCCCAGGTGCCGGAGGCCTTCAGGCCCTCGCTCCAGTTCGCCCCGCCCATGCCGGCCGCGTCCGCGGTCAGGTCGGTGAGCACCTTCTGCTCGGCGAACTTCGGGGACTGGGTGTTGCCGATCTCAAGCACGTCCGGCGGGTTGGTGCCGGCCAGCGCGGTGTTCAGCTTGTCCTGGATACCAGTCCACTGCTGGATCTCGTACTTGACCTTGACGCCCGGATGGGCCGCCTCGAACTCCTTGTGCATCTCGTCGGTCATCGTGGTCGGCGCGGAGCCGCTCATCAGCCACACGACGAGTTCCTTGCCACTTCCCTGACCCGAGCCTGAGCCCGAGCCCGCACAACCGGAGACCGTCAGTGCTGCTGCCACAGCACTCACGGCTACCTTTGTCCAGCGCTTCACCGTTGCCGCCCTTCTTCAGCCCGGTCAGACCGTGTCACGCTGGCCGGGCGCGCTGAAGTGGTGTAGACCAATGCGCTGAGAGTGGTCCGGACCACATGTCCTGTCAAGACAGTTGCGAAGACGTTGTAAAGACGTTCCGAGGGCTGGGCGGCGCCGTTGTCCGACCTACGGGCATGCTGAACCACTAGAAAGGTATGGGGGCGCCAATGCCGAGGAGGAGGACATGCTGGACGTGACGTCGGCTGAGGCGGGCGTGAACCCGCGCACCCAGCGGGAGCCGAAGTACTGGGGACTGAAGCGACATCTGCTCGATCTGCTGCGCTCGCTCCCGCCGGGCTCACCGATCCCGACGGAGCGCTCGCTGGCCGCGGACTTCGACGTGTCCCGGACCACGGTTCGGCAAGCGCTTGCCGAGCTGACCGTGGAGGGCAGGCTGCTCAGGGTGCAGGGCAAAGGCACCTTCGCGGCCGCGCCGAAGGTGGCTCAGCGGTTGCAGCTGAGCTCCTACACCGAGGACATGCGGGCCCAGGGCCGCCAGCCGGCCTCCAGGCTGCTGGAGGCCAGCGAACAACCGGCCGAGGCGGAGCTGGCCAGGCTGCTCGGGGTCCGGCCGGGCGCCAAGGTGCTCCGGTTGCGGCGGCTCCGGCTGGCCGATGGCGAGCCGATGGCCATCGAGCTGACCCACCTCGCGCTGGGCCGCTTCCGTGGCCTGCGCCGCTACATCGGCGCAGGTGGATCGCTGTACCAGGTGCTGCGCGAGCGCTTCGGTGTGGAGATGGGGCACGCGGACGAGACCATCGAGACCGCGCTGGCCACCCCGGAGGAGGCGGAGCTGCTCGGCGCCGACATCGGCCTGCCGATGCTGCTGCTGTCCCGGCACTCCTTCGACACCGACGGCAAGCCGGTGGAGTGGGTGCGCTCGATCTACCGGGGCGACCGGTACAAGTTCGTCGCCCGTTTGAACCCTCCCGGCTGAGCCGGGCCGGCATTGTGCGTGCCAGGGCCACCACGGGCGCACAATGCCGGGCATGGAGTGGAACAGCGGCCAGGCACGGGCCATCCTGGCCACCACCATCCTCGGTTCGGGGATGGCGATGCTGGACGGCACCATCGTCAACGTGGCCCTGCCCGCGATCGGGCACGAGTTCGGGGCCTCGGTCAGCGGCCTGCAGTGGATCCTGGACGGCTACCTGCTCACGCTGGCCGCGCTGATCCTCATCGCGGGCGCGCTGGGCGACCGCTACGGCCGCCGCCGGGTGTTCCTGATCGGGGTGGTCTGGTTCGGGCTGGCCTCGCTGCTGTGCGGCCTCGCGCCGACCACCGAGCTGTTGGTGCTGGCCAGGGTCTTGCAGGGGGTCGGGGGAGCACTGCTCACCCCCGGTTCGCTGGCGATCTTGCAGGCCAGCTTCCCCCGTGAGCTGCGGGCCCGCGCGATCGGCGCCTGGTCCGGGCTCTCCGGCCTGGCCGCGGTGCTCGGGCCGCTGGTGGGCGGGCTGCTGGTGCAGGCGGGGTCCTGGCGGCTGGCCTTCCTGATCAACCTGCCGCTGGCCGCGGTCTGCGTCTGGCTGGCCCTCAAGCACGTGCCGGAGACCGCCTCCGGCGACCACGAACGAGTGGACTTCCTCGGCTCCGCGGTGGGCGCGCTCGGCCTGGCCGGGCTGACCGCGGCCCTGGTGGAGGGGCCGCCGAGGGGGATCGGCGACCCGCTGGTGCTGGGCTGCCTGGTGCTCGGGGCGGCGGCGATGACCGTCTTCGTGCTGATGCAGGTGCGCGGCAGGCATCCGCTGGTCCCGCCGCAGCTGTTCGCCAACCGGACGTTCGTGCTCTCCAACGGCCTGACCTTCCTGGTCTACGCGGCCCTGGGCGGGGTGATGATGCTGCTGGTCCTCCAGCTCCAGGTCTCCCTGCACTACTCGCCGACCGCGGCCGGACTGGCCGGGTTGCCCATCTCGCTGATCATGCTGGTGTTCTCCGCCCGCTCCGGCCGCCTGGCCCAGCGCCTGGGGCCCCGGCTCCAGCTGGTGCTCGGCCCGCTGCTGATCGCGGCGGGCATCCTGCTGCTCAACCTGGTGGTGCCCGGCGCGAGCTACCTGTCCGGCGTGTTGCCTGGGGTGCTGGTCTTCGGCGCCGGGCTGGCGCTGGCGGTGGCCCCGGTGACCGCGACCGTGCTGGCCGCCGCGCCGGAGAAGCACGCGGGCGCGGCCTCCGGGGTGAACAACGCGGTGGCCCGCACCGGCGGCCTGCTCGCGGTCGCGGTGCTGCCCGCGCTGGCCGGTCTGCACGGCGCCGAGTACGCGAACCCGGAGGCGCTGACCGCGGGCTGGCACATCGCGCTGACCGTCTGCGCGGCGCTGTGCGCGGCAGGTGGCTTGTTCGCCTTCGGCGTGGACAACCGGGTGCTGGCGCAGGAAAAACCGGCGGACTGCCTCAGTTGCGGGGTGGACGCTCCGCCAACACATGCCAACACCGCGTCACAAAACGCGTGAGTCTACTGTGCACTGTCCATTGAGGACACTGTGTCAGTGCTCACTCCTGGCCAACCAATGGAGTGTCCGCGCCGTCGTCATCGTTGTAAGGGAGTAACCGGGAAGAGCTATTCGCAAGGGAAAGATGAGCGGCGAGGACAAGCGGAACCGTCCGGATGTCAGTTTCACCCAGGTGATCGCAGGCGCGCTGGCGGCGGTGACCGCGGCGGCGCTGGGCGCGCAGCTGGGGGTGGCCGGCACGATCATCGGGGCCGCGGTGGCCAGTGTGGTGGGCACCGTGGGCACCGCGCTCTACCAGCACTCGCTGGAACGCAGCCGGGCCGCGGCCAAGGCCCTGCGCATCGCGACCGCACCCACCGCGCTGGCCGCCGCCGCGCTGGCGGCACGGGCCGCGGAGAAGGCGGACCGGGAGGGGCGGACCGAGGAGCACGCGGCCGCGGCTGAGCCGGCCGAGACCACGGAGTCCAAGGCCCAGCAGCCTGAGGCCGAGCAGTCCGGGACCCCACAGCCGGAGACCGAGCGGGAGGCCGCGCCGGAGTCCGGGCGGCGGCCCTGGTACCGCCGCTGGCAGCTGGTCGCGGCGGTGACCGCGCTGGTCTTCGCCATCGGCATGGGTGGCGTGCTGCTGATCGAGCTGGCCACCGGAGCGCCGCTGTCCGGCAAGGCGGGCGGCGGGCGGACCACGGTCGGCGAGCTGTTCGGGCCGGGTGACCGGAAACCGACCACCAAGCCGGGCAACCCAACGCCGTCCAGCTCCGTCTCCACTACGGAGAGCACGACGCCGGAAGCCCCGACCAGCACCAGCCAGGTCCCGCCGACCAGCACGTCCAGCCAGCCACCGGGCACCACGTCCAGCTCTCCGCCCACCACCACGACCTCGAACCAGCCGAGCAGCGCGGCCCGTCCGCCGAGCAGCACGCCGCCGCCCACGGGCACGCCCGCGGAGCGGAACTCGCCTACCAGCCCTTGATCACATTGGGCGGAACGGCCTAGCGGCGTTAGTGCAAGCTGCCCACGACCGAGGTCGCGATGTGACACGACACGCCCACGGATGGCCCACTGCTGACACGTGTTCCTCCTTTCGGCGGATGCCCGGGGTAGGTCTGTGTCTTTAACGTCCCCCAAAAGTGATGAAGCGATGACGCAGCGTCACTGACGGTCACTGGCGGAGAGGACGGGCTGATGGACCTCTCGTTTCCGGTCACGCAACCGATGGCGTCTCGCCGGTGGCCTCCACTTCGTTGAGCCAAACCCCGAAAAGGGCCGTCGACCCCTGCATTCCCCCTGCCATCGACGGCCCGGTGTCTCACCAACACGAGAGGGCTACGGATGAAGATCGCAGTCGCAGCACGCGCCGCAGGCGTCGCGCTGCTGGCCACCGGTGCGGTTGTCGCGGGCGGCCTGCCCGCCGCGGCGGACAGCTTCGCTTCCCCAGAAATGCTGCAGGCCATGCAGCGCGACCTCGGGCTGACCGCTGAGCAGGCGGCCGACCGGGTGGCCAGTGAGCTCAAGGCCACCGAGGTCGAGAAGTCCGTGCGGGACGCGCTCGGCGCCGCCTTCGCCGGCGCGCACTTCGACGAGGGCAGCGCCAAGCTCGTGGTCAGCGTGACCGACGCGGCCAAGGCCGCCGCGGTCGAGGCCGCGGGCGCCACCGCCAAGGTCGTGGCGCGCACCGAGGCCGCCCTCGACGGCGTGAAGGGCGCGCTGGACGCGGCCGAGTCGAGCCTGCCCAAGGGCGTGACCGGCTGGTACGTCGACGTCAAGAGCAACAACGTGGTGGTCAACGTGCAGCCGGGCGCGGCGAACGAGGCCCGCGCGCAGCTGGCCGCGCTGCCGGAGGCCGCCGCGATCAAGGTCGTGGAGACCGACGAGGCGCCGACCCCGCTCTACGACGTGCGTGGTGGCGACGCCTACTACATGGGCGGCGGCCGCTGCTCGATCGGCTTCTCGGTGCAGGGCGGCTTCGTCACCGCCGGGCACTGCGGCCGGACCGGCACCGCGACCCAGGGCTTCAACCGGGTCGCCCAGGGCACCTTCCGCGGCTCGACCTTCCCCGGCAACGGCGACTTCGGCTGGGTCGCGACCAGCTCGAACTGGACCCCTCGGGGCGTGGTGAACCGCTACAGCGGCTCCACCACCGTCCGGGTGGCCGGTTCCAGTGAGTCCGCGGTCGGCGCGTCCATCTGCCGCTCCGGCTCCACCACCGGCTGGCGCTGCGGCACCGTCCAGGCCAAGAACCAGACGGTGCGCTACCCGCAGGGCGCGGTGACCGGCATGACCCGCACCAACGCCTGCGCCGAGCCCGGTGACTCCGGTGGCTCGTGGCTGTCGGGCACCCAGGCCCAGGGTGTCACCTCCGGTGGCTCCGGCAACTGCTCCTCCGGCGGCACCACGTACTTCCAGCCGGTGAACGAGATCCTCAGCGCGTACGGGCTCCGGCTCGTCACAAGCTGACCGTAAGGGTGCGGCGGGCCGGCGCCCTGCAAGCCGGTCCGCCAGCACCCGCCGAAAGGCGTCCGCGGGATCCCTGCCCCGCGGGCGCCTTTCACTTTGAATTCTTCGAATCCACGTCGTTTGACCCCTTGGCAAAGTCACAAACCGTCGCTAGCTTTCCCCCGTCTGGTCTAACAAGGTGGCCCGATAGAGGGAAGGCGCTCGGATGAAGCGACGTTCGGTCACTGGCCTGCTGGCGGTGACGGTGCTGGCCGGTTCGGCGGTCGGCGCGCCCGCCGCGGCGGCCAGCGCTGGACTGACCGCGATCCCGGCCCGCGATTCCAGCGTCGTCGCGGCGCTGACCCGCGATCTTGGCCTCAGCGTGGCGCAGGCGGCGACCAGGCTGAGCCAGGAACGCCGTGCCGAGCGCATCGCCGGTGATCTCCGCGGCCGCCTGACCAGCTTCGCCGGCTCCTGGTTCGACCCGGCCACCGGCACGGCCGTGGTCGGCGTGACCGAACCCGCCGAGACCGAGACCGTCCGAGCCACCGGTGCCACCCCGCGCCTGCTGCGCCACTCCCGGTCGGCCCTGACCGCGACCAAGGCCGAACTGGACGCCCGGCAGGCCCCGCCCGAGGTCACCAGCTTCCACGTGGACGAGCCGGGCAACCGGGTCGTGGTCACCGTCCTCCCCGGCGGCCGGGCCGCCGCCGAGCGGTTCGCCGCGGGCACCCAGGCCGTGCAGGTCGTGGAGAGCGCGGCCGCGCCCGCGACCACCGGTGACCTGGCCGGTGGCGGCGCGATCTACCTGAGCGGCGCGGCCGGTGGCCGCTGCTCGGCCGGGTTCACCGCGCGCACCGCGGACGGTCAGCCCCGGCTGCTCACCGCCGGGCACTGCGCGGACGGCGGCAACCTGGTCAACGGCCCGGGCGACGTCAAGATCGGCGAGTTCTCCCGGGTCAACTGGAAGGACCAGAACGACTTCGCCGAGGTGACCGTGGACCCGGCGGCCTGGACGCTGCTGCCCCAGGTCAGCACGCACAACGGCGGCGCGGTGACGATCAAGGGCGCGGAGCGGGCCTCGGTCGGGGCCAGCCTGTGCAAGTCCGGCTCCACCAGCAAGTGGACCTGCGGCGTGGTCACCGCCCGCGACGTCACGGTCAAGTACGGCCAGATCGACGGCTCCACCATCACCGTGCGCGGCCTGGTGCAGCACAACGCCTGCGTGGAGCCCGGCGACTCCGGCGGCTCGAACGTCTCCGGCGACCAGGCCCAGGGCATCACCAGCGGCGCCAAGCTCTACGACGCCAACGGCGACGGCCGCAACGACAGCTGCCTGGCCAAGCGCGGCGAGGAGTCGGTGTCCTGGTACCAGCCGGTGGACGAGGCACTTGCGACCTATCGGCTGACCCTGGCCACCGGCTGAGGCTGCCCTGCGTGCGGCGTGTTGTCGGCCCCCCGACCGCGCCGCACCCGGGTTGGTAGGCGACCGTGGCGTTCCCGCACTCTCTCGCGGGAACGCCACGGCCGCCTCAGTTGAGCCGTTCCCTCAGCCGCGCCGCGGCCGCCTTCGGGTCCGCCGCCTCGGTGATCACCCGGACCACCACGATCCGGTCCGCCCCGGCGTCAAGCACCTCGGGCAGCCGCTGCTCGTCGATGCCGCCGATGGCGAACCACGGCCGCTGGTGCCCGGCCGCCGCGGTGTGCCGCACCAGGTCGAGACCGGGCGCGGGGCGGCCGGGTTTGGTCGGGGTCGGCCAGCACGGGCCGGTGCAGAAGTAGTCCACGCCCGGCTCGGCCGCCGCGGCGTCGGACTGCTCGTGGTCATGGGTGGACCGGCCGATCACCACGTCCTCGCCCACGATCCGCCGGGCCATCGGCACCGGCAGGTCGTCCTGGCCGAGGTGCAGCACATCAGCCCCGGCGGCCAGCGCGATGTCCGCCCGGTCGTTCACCGCCAGCAGCACGTCGTGCCGCGCGCAGGCCTCGGCGAAGACCGCCAGCAGCCGCAGCTCCTCGGCCGCCTCCAGGCCCTTCTCCCGCAGCTGCACGATGTCCACGCCGCCGGAGAGGGCGGCGTCGAGGAACTCCGGCAGGTCACCGCGATCCCGGCGGCCGTCGGTGCACAGGTACAGCCGCGCCGCACGCAGCCGCTGGCGAATCTGCTCTCCGTCAAGTCCAGGCACGACACCGGAGCCTATGCGCTCCCAGTTCTGCCTGCTACGGTGGAATTCGGTCCGCACGGGAGCCCGGTAGCACTGGGCTGAGAGGGAGCCTGCTGGCTCCGACCGTCGAACCTGATCCGGGTCATGCCGGCGCAGGGAGCGTGAGATTCGTGTCGAAGGCAGTCGTCGTCGTGGGTGGCGGCGTGATCGGTCTGTCCATCGCCTGGCAGCTGGCCACGGCGGGGTTCGCCGTCCGGGTGGTCGATCCGGCGCCGGGCACCGGCTCGTCCTGGGTGGCAGGCGGCATGCTCGCGCCGGTCACCGAGGCCTGGCCGGGGGAGGAGGACCTGCTCGCGCTGGGCGCGGCCTCGCTGCGGCGCTGGCCGGAGTTCGCCGCGCGGCTGCACACCGCGGCTGGCCGGGATCCCGGGCTGCACACCGCGGGCACGCTGGCGGTCGGGGTGGACGCGGCCGACCGGGACGAGCTGGTCAGGCTGGCCGAGTTCCTGACCTCGCTGGGCCGGGAGGTGCGTCAGCTCACCGCGCGTGAGGTGCGGCGGCTGGAGCCCTCGCTCGGGCCGTCGGTCCGCAGTGGACTGGACGTGCCGGACGACCTGTCCGTGGACAACCGGCTGCTGCTGGCCGCGCTGCGCGCCGCGTGCACCGCCACCGGGGTGGAGTTCATCGCGGTCGAGGTCGCGGAAACCTTGCCCGGCAAGGTGCTGCTGGTCAACGGGTCCACAGTGGACAGTGATGTCACGGTGCTCGCGGCTGGAGCGTGGAGCGCCCGGCTGTGCCCCCGGCTGGACGGCCTGATCCGGCCGGTGAAGGGCGAGATCCTGCGGCTGCGGCACCGGCACGGCGCGCTGCGGCCGCCCGCGCGCACCATCCGCGGCCTGGTCCGCGGCAAACCGGTCTACCTGGTGCCCCGGCCGGACAACGGACTGGTGCTGGGCGCCACCCAGTACGAGGCCGGGTTCGACACCGAGGTGGTCACCGGGGGCGTGCGCGACCTGCTGCGCGATGCCGAGGAGCTGGTGCCGGCCATCGCCGAGTACGCGCTCATCGAGTGCGCCGCCGGGCTGCGGCCCGGCAGCGTGGACAACCTGCCCCTGCTCGGCTGGCTGGAACCCGGCCTGCTGGTGGCCACCGGGCACCACCGCAACGGCATCCTGCTCGCCCCGGTCACCGCCGAGGTGGTGCTGGACCTGGTGGCGGGCAAGGAGATCACCCCCGAAGCACAGGCAGCCGACCCCGGGAGGAGCAGATGAAGGTACGGGTCAACGGCACGGACCGCCAGCTCGGCGAGCAGGCCACCGTGGCCGAGGTGCTGACCCTGCTGGACGCGCCCAGCACGGGCATCGCGGTCGCCCTCGACGGCGCGGTGGTGCCGAGGGCGAGCTGGGCGGAGACCGAGCTGCGCGAGGGCTCGGTGGTGGAAGTGCTCACTGCGGTTCAGGGAGGTTGAGTGGACGACCATCTGGTGATCGCCGAACAGGAGTTCGGCTCACGGCTGGTGATGGGCACCGGCGGCGCGCACAACCTGTCCATCCTGGAACAGGCGCTGGTGGCCTCCGGCACGGAGCTGACCACGGTGGCCATGCGCAGGCTGGACGGCGAGGGCGGCACCGGCGTGCTGGAGTTGTTGCGGCGCCTGGGCATCCAGCCGCTGCCGAACACCGCGGGCTGCAAGAGCGCGGCCGAGGCGGTGCTCACCGCGCGGCTGGCCAGGGAGGCACTGGAGACCCGCTGGGTGAAGGTGGAAGTGGTGGCGGACGACCAGACCCTGCTGCCGGACCCGATCGAGCTGCTGGACGCCTGCGAGCAGCTGGTGGCCGACGGCTTCATCGTGCTGCCCTACACCAACGACGACCCGGTGCTGGCCAGGAAGCTGGAGGACATCGGCTGCGCGGCCGTGATGCCGCTGGGCTCCCCGATCGGCACCGGCCTCGGCATCCGCAACCCGCACAACATCGAGCTGATCGTCTCCAGGGCGAGTGTGCCGGTGATCCTGGACGCCGGGATCGGCACCGCCTCCGACGCGGCACTGGCCATGGAGCTGGGCTGCGCCGCGGTCCTGCTGGCCACCGCGGTCAACCGAGCCACCCACCCCGAGATGATGGCCGCCGGCATGCGCGCCGCGGTCGAAGGCGGCCGCCTGGCCAGGCTGGCCGGTCGCATCCCACAGCGCTTCTGGGCACACGCATCGAGCCCACAGCGCGAGTCCTGAACAGCGCACTGACGGGGAAGACGGCGGTCGTCGTCTCCCCCGTCGCAGTGGCTACACCTCGTCGATGTCCCTGACCCGCCACAGGCCGGAGACCGGGCCGACGCCGCCACCCAGTGGGTAGGACTGCCGGACCGCTTCCCGCACATAGCGTTTGCCGAACTGGACGGCCTCCACCATGGTCGAACCCTTGGCCAGGGCCGAGGTGATGGCCGAGGCCAGGGTGTCGCCGCCGCCGTGGGTGTGCACGGTGTCGTAGCGCGGGCCGGGCAGCTCCAGGAAGGTCCTGCCGTCGTAGAGCAGGTCCACGCACTGCGGATCGCTGTTCAGGTGGCCGCTCTTGATGAGTGTCCACTGTGGACCGAAGGCGTGCATGGCCACCGCGGCGTCACGCAACTCGGTGCGGTGCTTGACATCCAGCCCGGTGAGCAGCCGCACCTCGTCCAGGTTCGGCGTGACCAGGGTCGCCCTCGGGAACAGCTCCCGCTTGAACGCCTCCAGCGCGTTGTCCCGCAGCAGCGGGTCGCCGTGCATGGACGCGGCCACCGGGTCGACCACGAACGGCGTGCGCCCGTCCCGGCCGATGCCGACCTGGTCACAGGCCTTGCCGATGGCGGTGATGATCTCCGCGTTGGCCAGCATGCCGGTCTTGGCCGCCTGCACGCCGATGTCGGTGGCCACCGCCTCGATCTGGGCGGCCACCACCTCCGGCGCGATCTCCACGATGCCGGTCACGCCGAGCGAGTTCTGCACGGTGATCGCGGTGATCGCGGTCATGCCGTGCACTCCGCACCCGAGGAAGGTGCGGAGGTCGGCCTGGAGCCCGGCCCCGCCACCGGAGTCCGAACCGGCGATGGTCAGCGTCCGGGGCGGGGTCGGCGCTCCTGCGTGGTGCTGGGTCAACGGTCCACCACTGGCAGGTAGACCTTGTTGCCCTGTTCGGAAAACTCGCTCGACTTCTCCTGCATACCCGCCTCGATCGCCTCCACTGAGGACAGTCCGTGCTCCTCAGCGTACTTGCGCACGTCCTGCGTGATCTTCATCGAGCAGAACTTCGGCCCGCACATCGAGCAGAAGTGCGCGGTCTTGGCGGGTTCGGCGGGCAGTGTCTCGTCGTGGTAGGCCCGCGCGGTGTCCGGGTCCAGCGACAGGTTGAACTGGTCCACCCAGCGGAACTCGAAGCGCGCCTGGGACAGCGCGTCATCGCGTTCCTGCGCCCTCGGATGGCCCTTGGCCAGGTCCGCGGAGTGGGCGGCGATCTTGTAGGTGATCACGCCGACCTTCACGTCGTCCCGGTTGGGCAGGCCGAGGTGCTCCTTGGGCGTGACGTAGCAGAGCATCGCGGTGCCGTGCCAGGCGATCTGCGCCGCGCCGATGGCCGAGGTGATGTGGTCGTAGGCGGGCGCGATGTCGGTGGCCAGCGGGCCGAGGGTGTAGAACGGCGCCTCACCGCACAGCTCCTCCTCCAGCCGCACGTTCTCCTTGATCTTGTGCATCGGCACGTGACCGGGGCCCTCGATCATCACCTGCACGTCGTGCGCCCGCGCGATGTGGGTCAGCTCGCCGAGGGTCTTCAGCTCGGCGAACTGGGCCTCGTCGTTGGCGTCGGCGATCGAGCCGGGCCGCAGGCCGTCACCGAGGGAGAAGGTGACGTCGTAGGCCCGCAGGATCTCGCACAGTTCCTCGAAGTGCGTGTAGAGGAAGCTCTCCTTGTGGTGCGCCAGGCACCAGGCGGCCATGATCGAACCGCCGCGGGAGACGATGCCGGTGACCCGCTTGGCGGTCAGCGGCACGTATCGCAGCAGCACGCCGGCGTGCACGGTCATGTAGTCCACGCCCTGCTCGCACTGCTCGATCACGGTGTCCCGGTAGACCTCCCAGGACAGCTGGGCCGGATCGCCGTTGACCTTCTCCAGGGCCTGGTAGATCGGCACCGTGCCGATCGGCACCGGCGAGTTGCGCATGATCCACTCACGGGTCTCGTGGATCCGCTTGCCGGTGGAGAGGTCCATCACGGTGTCGGCGCCCCAGCGGGTGGCCCACACCATCTTCTCGACCTCGTCCTCGATGGAGGAGGACACGGCCGAGTTGCCGATGTTCGCGTTCACCTTCACCAGGAACTTCTTCCCGATGATCATCGGCTCCGCCTCGGGGTGGCACCGGTTGAGCGGGATGACCGCCCGCCCGATGGCGACCTCGCTGCGCACCAGTTCCACATCGACGCCCTCGCGCACGGCGATGTACTGCATCTCCGGGGTGATGATGCCCGCCTTGGCGTAGGCGAGCTGGGTCACCGCGCCGTTGACCGGCTCGCGCGCGGCGACCCAGTCAGCGCGCAGCCTCGGCAGTCCACTGTGGACATCAATGGTGGCCTCGGTGTCGGTGTACGGCCCTGAGGTGTCGTACACGTCGAGGTGTTCGCCGTTGGTCAGCCCCACGCGCCGGAACGGCACCTGGACTCCACCTGGCCCCTCGACGTACACCTTGGCCGAACCCTGGATCGGGCCGGTGGTGACGGTCGGACGGATGTTCCGATCGGCAAGTGCCGTCATGGCAAAGCTCCCTACGCCGGCATTACCCGGTCAGGTTCAGGCGGTCGACAGCCCCAGGGTCGAAAAGCCGACACCTAGCTGCCCTCTCAGCCCGTTTCGGTACGAGCTCCCGCGTGTTGTGTTGTGGTGGTGGGCCGCACGGGCCCTCTAGGCACCATAGTGAGCGATCGGCGTGCTGACCACACCGCTCGCCGGGTGAAATGTGCGCAGTACTCCGTCTGCCAGCTCGGCGAACCCGCCGGTCGCCGGGTTGTGCGCGGTGGGCTGGATGCCCTCCACCAGCCCGATCCGTTCGCCAGTGCCCGGATCCCAGGTCTCCAGCCCCGCCGCCGCGCTGACGTGCAGCTTGCCCTGGTGCGCCCACATCGGCCCGTCCAGACCGGTCAGGCTGCCGACCAGCTCGCGGCTGGGCGCGTCGTAGAGGTGGGTGACCACCACCCGGTCCGCCTCGTGGTGGATCCGTTGCAGCGCCACCGTGTTGTCGTCGAGCCAGGCCACCGGGATGTCCCAGGCGTAGTCGTCGGTGTCCAGGTAGGGCATCCGCTCGGGCACGTGGGTGTCCCCGCCCAGCCAGGCCGTCACGTCGATGAGCGAGGGGGCTGGGGCCGGGTGCCAGAACCAGCCGTCGGCGAGTAGCCAGCGCCCGGACGGGCTGGCGTGCAGGGCGCCGTGGAAGTAGCTGAGGCCGTTCTCCGGTTCCGGTTCGCCGACCGGCCAGTTCGAGCGCACCTCGCGCTCGGTCAGCAGCTCACCGCCGGGCAGCGCGAAGGCGTCCACCCGGTTCCAGTCGGTCTGCGCGACCAGCACGTCTCCCGGCAGGAAGGCCACCCCGAACGGCACGGTGTACACGTCCCAGCCCTCGTCGCGGCGCAACGCGAACACCTCGTGCCCCGCCGCCAAGTCGACCAGCGACCCGTGCCAGCCGTAGTCGTCGGTCACCGCCGCGTACCGGCCGTCCGCCGAGGTGTGCAATCCGAAGCCCCGCGTCCGGCCCCGGAAGTCGTCGGGCTCCGTCGCGTACTCCCAGGACACGAAGTCGGCGACCACCTCCGCCTCGCCGGACTCGCTCAGCCGGATGAGGTGGTCGTTGGCGTCGTTGATGGTCAGCCAGCCGTCCGGCAGTGGCGCCAGTCGCCGGTGGGTGTGCCGGATCGCGTACTTCACCAGGTCATGGTCTCGCGGGGGTCGACTGAATATTCGCCAGTGTGCGCAGCACCCCGTCGGTGAGCTCGGCGAACGCGCCGGTCACCGGGTTGTGCGCGTGCGGCCGGAACCCCTCGACCAGCCCGATCCGCGCGCCCCGCGCCGGAGCCGAAGCCCCACATCGGACCGCCCGGACCGGCGAACATCCCGGCGCGTGCGGCGGTCCTGGCGTCGTACAGCTCGACCCCGTCGATCATCATCCAGTCACCCTGGCCGATCCGCTGGACCGCGACGGTGTCCTCGTCCACCCAGGCCACCGGCTGGTCCCAGGCTTCATCCCGGAACGAGAGCCGCTGGTCGGGCTCCTCGCCGCGCAGCCAGACCGGGACGTCGAGCACCCTCGGCGAGCCCACCGGTCCCCACACCCAGCCGTCGTCGGCCACCCGGGTGCCCTCGGGGCTGGTGTGCAGGCCCGGCCCCCTGACCCGGCCGCGCTCGGCCGGGTACGCGACGTGGCCGCAGAGTAAGGAGTCCACCTCAGTGGCCGAAGGGGTCCTCGACCTCGCCCGGCATCCAGCTCAGCCCGTCCACGCCCCAGCCGTTGGCCTTGAGCATCTTCTTCGCGGCGCGCTTGTGCCTGCCGGTCAGCCGGTCCAGGTACAGGTAGCCGTCCAGGTGGTCGGTCTCGTGCTGGAGGCAGCGGGCGAAGAAGCCCTTGCCCTCGATCTCGACCGGGTTGCCGTGGCCGTCGAAGCCGGTGACCTTGGCCCAGTCGGCGCGGCCGGTGGGGTAGGCCTCGCCGGGGGCGGAGAGGCAGCCCTCGATGTCGTCCTCTTCGTGGGGCATGCCCTCGGGGATCTCGGTGGTGGCCAGGACCGGGTTGACCACCTCGCCCTTGAACCAGTTGCCCTCGTCGTCGTGGCAGTTGTAGACGAACAGGCGCAGGTCCACCCCGATCTGGTTGGCCGCGAGGCCCACACCGTTGGCCGCGGCCATGGTGTCGTACATGTCGGCGATCAGGGTGCGCAGCTCCTCGTCGAAGTTCTCCACGGGGCGCGTCGGGTTGTGCAGCACGGGGTTACCGGCGATGACGATGGGGTGCACGGCCATGCCCAGAAGCCTATCGGCGTGTCGGGTGGACGCGCCGGGCTGTGCCCCAGCCTGTGTCAGGGTTACGTGGTGTAATGGGTGAACCGGAAAATGACAGCCGTGGGATTCGCCGATCGGTGAGTGCGAGGAGCCGGATGGACGCCGCAGAGGTCAGGGCGAGGTCCTGTGACCAGGACACAGGCCCGGCGGCGCTCAGCGAGCGGGAACTCGAGGTGCTCGCCTTCGAGCGCCAGTGGTGGAAGTACGCAGGTGCCAAGGAACAGGCCATCCGCGAGATCTTCGACATGTCCGCGACCCGCTACTACCAGGTGCTCAACGCGCTGATCGACAAGCAGGAGGCCCTCGCGGCCGACCCGATGCTCATCAAGCGCCTGCGCCGGTTGCGCGCCAGTCGCCAGCGCACCAGGGCCGCCCGGCGACTGGGCATCGAGCCGATCTGATACTTCTTTCCGCCACTGCTGACATCAGCGTTCTCGGAGGCAATGCATGAGCTCGGTGGAGCCGTCCAGCGCATCCCGCCCACTGCGGGTCGCGGGGCTGGCGGCCCTAGGCGTCGCGGGAGTGGCACTAGTGCTGGGCGTCGTGACCCTGTTCGCCAACAACGGCACCGAGGATCCGCAGAACGGCGCCCAACCAGGGCCGACCACCAGCACCTCGGCCGACCCCGGTCAGCCGACCACCAGCAGCGGTGACCCGGCCCCGACCAGCACCACCTCCGCGGAGCCGTCGCCGAGCACCTCGTCCTCGACCAGCCAGCAGCCGACGCCGACCACCAGCGCCGGGCCGCCGCCGGGGACCAGCAACCAGCCGCCGCCGAACCCGCCGAAGGCGCCGGTGCGGGTGTACAACAACTCCAACGTGAAGAACCTGGCCGACCACGCCGCCGAGGACCTGCGCAACGCCGGTTACCCGATAGACGAGGTCGGCAACTACTCCTCGGGGATCATCCCGACCACCACGGTCTACTACCGGCCGGGCACCGACGAGGAAGCCGCGGCGAAGTCCCTCGCCAGGGCCTTCGGCATCCGCGCCGAGCCGCGCTTCGACGGTCTCAAGGACGCCAAGCCGGGCCTGATCATGATCGTGACCAGGGAGTACAAGCCCGGCAGCGGCGGCGGCAAGGACGGCGGCAACATCAAGTAGCCGCCGCCCCGCCTCGGTGGCTCAGTCGCCCTGGCGGTGCCGGTCGGCGTAGGCGGCCAGGCTGGCCAGCTGCGCCGGGTCCAGCGACGGGCGGACCGCCTTGCGCGCGGTGTCCAGGTGCGCCGGGGTGACCTCGGCGGCCTCCAGCGACTCGCGCATCGCGGTCAGCGCGGCCTCCCTGATGAGTGCGGCGCAGTCGGCCGCGGAGTAGCCGTCCAGCTCGATGGCCAGCGCGGGCAGGTCCACCTCCGCGGTCAGCGGGGTGTGCCGGGCCGCCGACTTGAGGATCTCCGCGCGCGCCTCGGCGTCCGGTGGTGGCACGTAGACCAGGCGCTCCAGCCGTCCCGGCCGCAGCAGCGCCGGATCGATCAGCTCGGGCCGGTTGGTGGCGCCGATGATCACCACGTCGTTCAGCGGCTCCACCCCGTCCAGCTCGGTGAGCAGGGCGGCCACCACCCGGTCGCCGACGCCGGAGTCCGAGGACTGGCCGCGGCGCGGCGCGAGCGCGTCCACCTCGTCCAGGAACAGCAGGGTGGGCGCGGCGTCGGCGGCGCGGCGGAACAGCTCGCGCACCGCCCGCTCGGACTCGCCGACCCACTTGTCCATCAGCTCGGCGCCCTTGACCGACATCACGTTCACCCGCCCTGACCCGGCCAGCGCGCGTACCAGGAAGGTCTTGCCGCAGCCGGGCGGCCCGTACAGCAGCACGCCGCGCGGGGGCTGCACGCCGAGGCGGGCGAAGGAGTCCGGGTACTGCAACGGCCACAGCACCGACTCGGTGAGGGCCTGCTTGACCTCGGTCATGTCGCCGACGTCGTCCAGGGTCAGCCCGCCGGTGGCCAGCGCGTCCGAGGATGACATGGAGATCGGCCGCACGGTCTGCGCAGCGCCGAGCAGGTCCTCCTGGCCGATCCGCGGTTCGGCCGCCTCCCGCTGGCGCAGCGCGGCCCGCACCGCGGCGTCCCTGCGCAGCGCGACCAGGTCGGCGACCACGAAGCCAGGGGTGCGCTCGGCGACCACGGACAGGTCCACCCCGTCCTCCAGCGGCGCCTCGCGCAGCAGCACCCGCAACAGCTCGGTGCGGGTGCGGGCATCCGGCGGCGGCACGGTCAGCTCGCGGTCCACCAGGTCGGGATCGCGCAGCTTCGGGTGGGTGCCCTCGGGCGAGGCCGTGGTGGCCACGATGGCCAGGCCGGTGGTGTCCACCGCGGCGCGCAGCGCGTCCAGCACCACGGTGGCCAGCGGCGGCGGGTCGTTGGCCGGCAACAGTGCCTCGATGTCGGCGATGAGCAGCACGCACGGGGTGTTGCGCCGGGCCTTGGCCACCGCGGCGTTGATCGCGTCGTGCGCGCGCTGACTGGCCGCGGCCGGTTCGAGCGCGGCGGCGCTGGGCGCGACCAGCTCGATCACCTCGGCATCCACCGCGGCGGCCACCGAGCGCACCAAGGTCGACTTGCCGACACCCTCGGGCCCGCTGACCAGCACGCCGAGCCGGGCCGACGCGCCGAGCCTGGCCAGCAGCTCGGGGCGGCGGAAGGACAGTTCCAGCCATTCGGTCAGCCGCCGGGCCGCGTCCTGCGCGCCCACCAGGTCGGCCACCGGCAGCGGTGGCGCGGCGGGCGCGGGCGGCGCGATGGCCGCCGGGGCCGGGATCGCGGGCCTGGCGGCAGGCGGGGGCTCGCCGGTGCGCGCGCCGTCCCGCCAGCTGACCACGGTGGAGGGCTGCACCGCGACCACGCCCGCCGGCTCGGTGGCGGTGATGGTGAGCAGCTCGTTGGTCCAGGTCAGCCCGATCGCGCGGGACAGCTTCTGACGCGCCGCGCTGACGTCGGAGCCGGGTGGCGGGGCCAGGTCCTGGGGCAGCAGGGACACCGCGTCGCCGGTGGTGATGACCTTGCCGATCAGCGCCAGCCGCACGGTCTCCGGCGACACCCCGGTGCTGGCCAGCCGCGATCCGGACACGGTGACCGCGCGGGCGGCGGCCACCGACACCGGCGCGACCACCACCTCCGAGCCCTCGGTCAGGCCCAGGTTGGACATGGTGATGTCGTCGGTGAGCACCACCCCGGTCGGCACGTTCCCGTCGGCGGCCGCGGCCAGCGCCGCGGTCACCCTGGTGCCGGTCAGCCGGACCGCGTCCCAGGCCCGCAGGCCCAGTGCGTCCAGCACCTCGGGGTGCAGCCGCACCACACCGCGGCGGGTGTCCAGTGCGGAAGGGGAGTGCCGGACCGTCAGCGTGATCACGCTGACGAGCCTAGTCGGGCCTGGAGTCCCGCCGCCGCCGTTCGTTGCGACGCAGGCCCAGCTGCCGCCAGTGGCCGCGCTGGCCGTCCGGCCGGTCCGGGGTCACCAGCAGGTCGCCGTCCGCGCCCCGCCGTCCACGCCGGACCGCCTTGACCGCGGCCCCGGCCACCCGGCGGCGCAGCGGCGGCCGCAGGCCCAGCCGACGGGTGCTGCGCCGGATCGCCCGCCGCTCCTTGGCCGGCACGTCCCAGGCCTCGGGGTGCTTGGCCAGCCAGCGGTAGCGGTAGATCGCGTAGGGCACGTGCGCCAGGTAGACCACCGCGGCCACGGCGAGCAGCAGGAACGGGTAGTTGATCACGATCGCGGCGGCGATGCAGACCAGCGCCAGCAGCGGCGCGATGGCCTTCGGCGAGACCTTGACCGTCTTCAGCGACAGCGTGGGCACCCGGCTGATCAGCAGGCCCGCGATGAACACCATCCAGACGTAGAGCGTCACCGGGTGGGTCCACCAGCCCCGGTGCGTCTCCAGGGTCACCACCAGTGGCAGCAGCGCCACCAGCGCGCCTGCCGGGGCGGGCACGCCGACGAAGAACTCCTTGGTGAACGGCGGCTGCTCGGTGTCGTCCAGCAGCGTGTTGAACCTGGCCAGCCGCAACACCATGCACACCACGTAGACCAGGGCCGCGGTCCAGCCGGTCGGGTTGCCGTCGAAGCCCCAGACGAAGAGCACCAGCGCGGGCGCGACGCCGAAGGAGATCGCGTCGGCCAGCGAGTCCAGCTCGGCGCCCATCTTGGAGGTGGCGTCCAGCATCCGGGCCAGGCGACCGTCCAGGCTGTCCAGGATCGCGGCCGCGCCGATGGCGATCACCGCGAACGGGAACTGCTTCTGCAGGGCGAACTGCACCGCGGACAGCCCGGCGCACAGCGCCAGCACGGTGATCGCGTTGGGCAGCAGCCGCACCCCGGGTGCGGTCCGCGCGGGCACCTCAGGCCCCAGCGGGAAGCTCGGCCAGCACCGTCTCCCCGCCGATGGTGCGCTGCCCCTGCTGGACCAGCACCTTGCTGCCCTTGGGCAGGTAGATGTCCACCCGGGAGCCGAACCGGATCAGGCCGTAGGTCTGGCCGACCTCGATCCGCTGGCCCGCGGTGACCTGGCACAGGATCCGGCGGGCCACCAGCCCGGCGATCTGTACCACCACGACCTCGGCCCCGGTGTCGGTGCGGATCAGCAGCGAGTTGCGCTCGTTGTCCTCGCTGGCCTTGTCCAGGTCGGCGGAGAGGAACTTGCCCGGCCGGTAGGCCACCTGCGTGATCTCGCCGGAGACCGGCGCGCGCTGCACGTGCACGTCGAAGATGGACAGGAACACGCTGACCCGCTGCACCGGCTCGCTGCCCCACTCCAGCTCGGCCGGGGGCACCGCGGTGTCGACCAGGTACACGGTGCCGTCCGCGGCCGCGGTGACCACGTCGGTCCTGGCCGGCGCGACCCGCTTGGGCTCGCGGAAGAACCAGGCCACCCAGGCCGTGACGATCATGCCGAGCACCCCGGCCTTGCGCGAGAACCGGCGCAGGACCAGCGAGGCGAGGAACGCGCCGGCCACGAACGGACGGCCGCCTGGGTGCATCGGCGGGACCGTGCTCTTGGCCAGATCAAGGAAGTGGGCGATCGTGCCGGAGCGGGGTCGCGAATCGTCAGTCATGGGGTCGGCTCGTCCTGGTGTCGGGTGGGCAGAGACGCCAAACGGTAGCCGAACGGGACACCGGAGTTACCCGGCGGTTGCCTCCGCCGCCTGTGCCCGGTGCGCCAGCAGCGCGCCAATGCCCTCGTAGGGCTCACCGTGGTCCGTGGTCTCCGTGGTGCTGCGCACACTCAGCTCGCCACTGGTCAGCCGCAGGTCCGCCGTCCAGCCCCACGGCCGTGGCCCGAGCTTGCCGCTGACCACGTCGTCGATGCCGATCCACCGGCTGTCCGGCCGGTCCCGCAGCGCGCCGAAGCCCTGTTCCAGCAGCGCCTCGACCCGATCCGCCTCGCGCTTGGCGGTGCGGCCCAGCGCGTTGGACACGCCCCGGTTCAGCGCCTTCGCCCGCTGCACGGGCACCAGCAGCAGGCCGTTGTCGCAGACGAACAGGTCGTAGCGGCCCTCGCCGGACTTGACCGAGGTGAAGATGCCGAGCACCTCGGTGCTGGGCGCGAACTCGACCTGCTCGACCGCCTCGGCCAGCGGCACGCCGAGGCCGGTCAGCCAGTCGCGCAGGCCGTCGTGGTCGTTCTCGGCCAGCGCGGTGGCGATCCGCTGGTGCACCTCAAGCTCGTCGCCGTCGCCGTCGCGGACCACCCACGGGCCGCTCCAGTTCAGCTCGAAGCTGGCCTTGCCGTGCCGGACCAGCAGCGCGAGCACGGTGTCGCCGAGCAGCTGGACCAGCGCCTGCCGGGCCGCCTCGGCGCGCTGGCCGGGCGGGGTGGCCTGGTTGACCAGCGGGGCGACCAGCTGCGCGCCCTGCCCTCGGCGCACCACGCCCAGCAGCTCGGTCAGCGCGCCGGTGGTGGCGAAGCCGCCGTCCACCGCGGTCTTGGCCAGCACGCCCGCGTTGCCGGTGACGTGCGCGGCCCCGGCCAGCTCGACGATCTCCGGCCAGCTCGCCCTCGGCCCGAGGTCGTCGGCCAGCAGCTCCTGTTCCAGCCTCGGCACCGCGGCGGCCTCGCCGAGCAGCGCCCAGGCCGGGCGGGTGTCGGTCATCGGCGGCACGTCCGGCAGCTGGGCCAGCGCGGCCACCCTGACCCGGACCGGCGGATGGCTGTCGAAGACCGAGCTGGGCTCGGCGTCGAAGAACTCCTCCTCCAGCTCGGCCAGCCGCGCCTGGTTGTTCTCCTCGGCCAGGAAGGCGCGGAACCCGGCGAGCAGCTCGGGCGTGCGGCCGGCCTCCGGCGCCAGGCCCACGAACTCCTCGCTGTACTTGTGCCAGGCCGCCTCCAGCGCCGAGCTCTTGCGCAGCGCGCTCGCGGTGGCCGCCTTGCCGGCCGCGGTCACCGAGGCCGCGTCCGCCTGGAGCTCCTGCGCCCGGTTGGAGGCCCTGGCCACCAGCGTGTACAGCTGCGCGTAGCGGGCCAGCAGCCAGCCCACCAGGCTGCCACGCAGCTCCTCCAGGGTCTTCTCCAGCGCCGCGGTGGCCCGGTAGGTCAGCGCGGACAACCGGGTGTGCCCGTGGCTGTAGTGGCCCAGCTCGTGCGCGAGCACCGCGCGCAGCTCGGCCACGGTGAGGCCGGCCAGCAGCGGCAGGCCGATCATCAGATAGCGCTTGCCTGAGCGCAGTCCGAGCAGGCTGGTGTCCTCCCAGACCGCGGCGTTGACCTCGGGCACCAGCCGGATGTCGTCCGGGCCCTGGGTGTCCGCGGCCACCGCCAGCTCGTCCACGGTGCGCCACAGCTCCGGGTACTCCGCGCGGAGCAGCTGCGCGCCGTAGGGCTCGTCGCGCACCTTGAGCACCTTGCGCAGCGCCGCGCCGACCGCGACGGCCACGCCGATGGCGGCCAGGCCGACCTGGACGCTCGCCGGGCCGTGGCTTTCGGTGAACAGCCAGACCGCGAACAGTGCCAGCCCGGCGGTCAGCGCGAGGACGAGCACGAAGAAGCCGAGCAGCACCACAAGTGCCGCGACGGCGCGCAGCGGAGCACGCACCAGAGACCTCCGGGAGCGGGCAGAGTCGACAGGGAGTTCGCCAGCCCCCGACGTACTGGCTGGCGGCAGTGTGCCGCCCCGTCCCCGCACCGGGCAAGTCCCGTCAGACGGCAGCCTTGGCCTGGAAGAACGCGCGCAGGCCCGCGTGCGCGTCGCCGTAGTCCTCGGTGAAGTTGGTGATCGCGAACTTCAGCGGGGCGCCCTCGGCGAACTCGATGGTGAGGTAGCCGACCGTGCGCTTGCGGCTGAACGAGCCGCCGGAGACCTCGGCCAGCGGGATCCAGTCCGCGCCCTTGACCTCGCGCAGGGCCGGGTAGCCGCGTTCGGTGAGCAGCGCGATCCGCTTGCGCTCCATGCGTTCCGAGCCGCCGATCAGCCCGCCGAACCCGCGTTTGAACCACACCCAGCGGGACAGCGGCAGCACCAGCAGCCCGCTGCCGTAGACCAGCAGGTCCTTGGGCGCGCGGCCCAGCTGCAGCGAGCTGAACACGCCGACCAGCGGCGGCTCGGTGTCCTCGACCTCTTCCTCCGGGTCGAGGTGGCAGACGAACCGCGGCGGCACACCCAGGGCTTGCAGGTTGCGGCCCAGCGCGTCCACCAGGTTCCGGTCGGCTACCGCGGGTCCGGTCAGCCGGGTCGCGTCGAACAGCCGCCCGTCGGACAGGCGCACCTGCCACGGCCCGCCCCAGTCGAGCTGGTGGTAGGCCCGCCCGGACTCCAGCAGCGCGGTGACCACGGTGTCCGCGAGCAGCTCGGCGACCACCTCCTCGTCGGTCGCGCCCGGCCAGCGCACCGGCTCGGCCAGCTCGGCCACCTGGCCACGGCGCAGCGCCTGCACCACCTCGCCGATCGCGCCGGTGCGGCCAAGTCCGCTCTCCAGCACGGCCTTGGCCAGCAGCCCGGCCCCGTGCCGGGCCTCGGCCGCCGCGGCCAGCCGCACGATGTCCGCCCAGCTGGCCCTCGGGCCCAGCTCGCGGGCGATCAGCGCGGACTCCAGCGCGGGCACCGTGGTCCTCGGGTCGGTCAGCAGCGCCCAGGCCGGGCGGGCGTCGGCGTCGAAGGCCTGCTCCTCGACCTCGGCGATCGCGGCCAGCCTGCGCCGCATCGACGGGTGGCTGTCGAAGGCCGACTCCGGCTGGGTGTCCAGCACCTGCTCGACCAGATCGGCCAGCCAGTCCCGCTGGGCGGGGTGCACCAGGAAGGAGTGGAAGCCCAGCAGCAGGTCCGGAGTGCGGTCGGCCTGGATGGCCAGCCGCGCGTACCTGCGGTTGAACGCCTCCCAGGCCGGGCCCAGCGTGCTGATCGCGCGCAGCGCGTTCGCCGCCGCGTCCCGGCCCGCGGTGGCCACCATCACCCGGTCCGCCTGCAGCTCCTGCGCGCGGGTCGCGGCCTTGGCCACCAGCGCGTACAGGTGGGCGTAGCGGTCGAGCACCCAGCGCACCGGGCCGCGGTCCAGCCGGTCGACCGTGCGCTCCAGCGCCTCCGCGCCCCGGTAGGTGACCGCGGCCAGCCTGGTGTGCCCCCTGCCGTAGTGGCCCAGCTCGTGCGCGAGCACCGCGCGCAGCTCGGCCACGGTGAGCCCGGCCAGCAGCGGCAGGCCGATCATCAGATAGCGCTTGCCCGAGCGCAGGCCGAGCAGCTTGGTGTCCTCCCGCACGGCCGCGTTGACCTCGCCGATCAGCGTGATCTCATCCGGCGGCCTGGTCCCGGCCAGCTCGGCCAGCTCCTCCACCGCGTGCCACAGCTCGGGCTGGTCCCGCCGGGTGAGCTTCGGCCCGCTCGGCGCGGCCAGTCGCGTGTTCAGTGCGCTGACCAGCGCGAACCCCAGGGCGATCAGCACGCCGAGGCCGAGCAGCGCGATCTGCGCGCCCGGCCGCCCGCCCAGCGCGACGCCCGCCGCCACCCCGCCCGCGCCCACGCCCACGACGACGAACGGGAACGCCAGCAGCAGCGTCACCGACAGTCCGGCTCGAAAAGCAGCATGCACCCGGCGGAGTCTGGCCCTCACCTTTTCGGGGGACAACCCCGCTGTTAGCAGTCCTTTATCTGGTGAGCATCACGGTCACCGGGTCGCCCGCGGCCAGCTCGGTGACCTCCGTCGGCACGTCGATCAGGCAGTTGGCCTGCGCCATCGCGGAGAGCAGGTGCGAGCCGGGACCACCGGCCACGGCCACCGTCCCGGTGACCGGGTCGAAGCGGCCCCTGCGGAACTGGCGGCGTCCGGCAGGCGCCTTCAGGCCCTCGGTGAGCACGGCGGTCAGCCGCGGCCGCTCGGTGTCCACCGCGCCGCGCGCGGCCAGCAGCGCGGGCCGCAGGAAGACCTCGAAGGAGACCAACGCGCTCACCGGGTTGCCCGGCAGCGAGACCACCGGCACGCCCCGGTACCAGCCGGCGCCCTGCGGCATGCCGGGCTGCATGGCCACCTTGGTGAACTCCACCCCGTGCCCGGCCAGCGCGTCCTTGACCACCTCGTAGGCGCCCGCGCTGACCCCGCCGGAGGTCAGCACCAGGTCCACCGTGGACAGGTGCGGGGCCAGCGCGGCGTGGAAGGCGTCCACGTCGTCGGGCACGAACCGCAGCAGCTCCGGCACCCCACCGGCCTGCCGCACCGCGGTGGCCAGCATGATCCCGTTGGACTCGTAGATCTCCCCGTGCCGCAGCGCCCGGCCCGGTTCCACCAGCTCGGAGCCGGTGGACAGGACCAGCACCCTGGGCGGCCGGAACACCGGCAGCGCGGAGACCCCGACCGCGGCGGCCAGGCCCAGCTCACTCGCGCCCAGCAGCGTCCCCGCGGCCAGCACCCTGGTCCCGGCCAGCACGTCCTCCCCGCCGCGGCGGATGTTCGCGCCCGCCTTGACCTCGCGGTACACCCGGACCCTCGGCATGCCGCCGTCGGTCCACTCGACCTGCACCACCGCGTCCGCGCCGTGCGGCACCGGGGCGCCGGTCATGATCCGGTGCGCGGTGCCGCCGAGCAGGGACAGCTGATCGGTGCGCCCGGCCGGGATGTCCTCGGCGACCAGCAGCTCCACCGGATCGTCCTGGCTGGCCCCGGCCAGCTCGCCGGAGTGCACCGCGTAGCCGTCCATCGCCGAGTTGTCGAAGGGCGGCAGCGCCACCGGGGACAGCAGTTCCTCGGCCAGCACCAGGTCGAGGCAGTCGGCCAGCGGACGGCGCTCCACCGGGGTGGTGCCCAGCAGGGAGCAGACCCTGGCCTTGTGCGCCTCGACCTCGACCAGGGCTGCGGATGACGTGCTCACGTGCTCATCCTTACCCTCCGGATCTTCATCCGGCGAGCCGCAACCGGACCATTCATGCCAGACTCGGGAATCGTGCAGGTCCGTACTCGTCACACCCCGTACTTCGGCGTCGCCCGGTTGTTGCTGGCTCCCGGCGAGGTCGTGCTGGCCGAACCGGGCCGGCTGGTGGCGACCAGCTACGGCATGGCGATCGACTCCCGCGCCCATGGCGGTTTCCTGAAGTCGCTGACCAGGGCCGCGCTCGGCAGCGAAGGCCCGGCGGTGGCGCTCTACACCGCACCCGCCCAGGGCGGCTGGGTCGACCTGGCGCCGAGCCTGCCCGGCGACCTGCACGTGGTGGAGCTGGACGGCGCGGCGGGCTGGTGCCTGAGCCGCACCTGCTGGCTGGCCGCCCCGGCCACGGTGCAGTTCGACCCGGAGTTCTCCGGCCTGCAAGCCCTCTTCGGCGGCGACGGCGGCTTCCTCACCCACGTGGTCGGCCAGGGCCCGCTGGTGCTGGCCGCCTGCGGCGCGCTGGAGGTGGTCACGCTCAAGGCCGGTGAGCTGATCACCATGGACCCGGGGCACGTGCTGGCCTACGCCGACACCGTGCAGGTCCGGCTACGCGCGGCCACCCACAACGGCAGCCAGTCCATCCGCACCGGCGAGGGCCTGGTGTTCGACTTCGCCGGGCCGGGCGAGGTGCTCGCGCAGAGCCGCGACCCGCGCGGCATGGCGAGCTGGTTGCGTGGTGCCGCAACGGTTTCCCGGGGTTGAGCCGGGTTTTCTGCCGCTGACTTTTGCCGGTCCGCTCCGGTAGCGTTGACCGGGTTCAGCGTGTGGCCGGGAGGATCTCGTGGCATTGGGCACGGTCAAGTGGTTCAACGCGGAGAAGGGCTACGGCTTCATCGCCACCGACGGCGGGGCCGACGTCTTCGTGCACTACTCAGCCATTCAGATGGAGGGCTACCGGTCCCTGAACGAGGGTGACCGGGTCGAGTTCGAGGTCAAGGCCGGACGCGACGGCAGGCAGCAGGCCGAAGAGGTACGCAAGGCCACGTAGCTCACCCGCAACGGCTAGGCTGCGTCCCGTGTCGGAAGACCTCACCGGACGCCGTCTCGGCCATTACCGCATCGACGGCGTCATCGGCCGCGGTGGCATGAGCACGATGTACCGGGCCACGGATGTGCGGCTCGGGCGCAAGGTCGCGCTGAAGGTGATCGCCGACCACCTCACCGTGGACGCGGAGTTCCGCGAGCGGTTCGTGGATGAGGCGCGCAACACCTCGGCCATCGACCACTCGCACGTGGTGCCGCTGTACGACTTCGGCGAGACCGACGGCTTCCTCTACATCGCCATGCGGTTCGTCGACGGCGCCGACCTGGCCAGCCTGATCAAGGACGGCCCGATCGCGCCCGCCCGCGCGCTGACGCTGTTGCAGCAGGTGGCCGAGGCGCTGGACAACCTGCACGGCAAGGGCCTGGTCCACCTGGACATCAAGCCGGCCAACGTGCTGGTCACCACGCGCGAGTCCTCCGGCGAGCACGTCTACCTGGCCGACTTCGGCCTGACCAGGCGCGGCGCCACCGGCCACCGCACCAGGGGCGGGGACTTCCTCGGCTCGCCGACCTACGCCGCGCCCGAGCACCTGCGCGGCGAGCCGGTCGACCCGCGCACCGACGCCTACTCGCTGGCCTGCGTGCTCTTCGCCTGCCTCACCGGCAGGCCGCCGTACCAGGGCAAGGTGCCCGAGGTGATCCAGGGCCACCTGGCCACCGAGCCGCCCGCGGTCACCTCGCTGGTGGTGCTGCCGCCCGCGATCGACGCGGTGGTCCGGCGCGGCATGTCCAAGGACCCGGCCAAGCGGTTCGCCAACTGCCGTGAGCTGATCTCCGCCGCCCGCTCCGCGCTCGCCGCGGTCGCCCAGCAGGGCACGCCGCCGCAGGTCAGGGCACCGGGCAGCGTGCAGCCGACGCCCACGCCGACCGGCGCGCACCAGACGCACCGCCCGCCGACCGGGCCGGTCCCGGTGGCCCAGCCCGCCGCCGTGCCGCACCCGCCGACCGGGCCCAACCCGGTGCAGCCGCCCCCGTCCTACGCCACCCCGCAGCCGGGCTACCGGCCGCAGGTCCAGCCCGCCGAGCCGGTGCGGCTGCGGCCGCCGATGGCGGTGGCGCCGACCGCTTTCGGCAACAGCAGCTCGCGGGAGGTCGGCGGCCGCTGGCTGATCCCGGTGCTGGCCGTGGTCGCGCTGATCGTGGTGGTCATGGTGATCGTGCTCGCAGTGGCCTGAGCTGGGCTAAGGGCTTAGCGGCTTGCACTCGCCCCCGTCGAGTGCTAAACACGAACCTGGCACTCGCCGACAGTGAGTGCCAGGTCGGGACGGTGAGGCCGTCGGCATCCCCACCACTGGGGCGCTGCTGTCCGGTCGTCCGTCGCGGGCACCGAGCCTGGCCGTGCACCCGTGTCATCCACTTACCGGAGGACCACACCGCAATGGCCAAGATGATCGCGTTCGACGAGGACGCCCGCCGAGGACTCGAGCGCGGCATGAACACCCTCGCCGACGCCGTCAAGGTGACCCTCGGCCCCAAGGGCCGCAACGTCGTGCTCGAGAAGAAGTGGGGCGCGCCGACGATCACCAACGACGGTGTCTCCATCGCGAAGGAAATCGAGCTTGAGGACCCGTGGGAGAAGATCGGGGCCGAGCTCGTCAAGGAAGTAGCTAAGAAGACCGACGACGTCGCGGGTGACGGCACCACCACCGCCACCGTGCTCGCCCAGGCCCTGGTTCGCGAGGGTCTGCGCAACGTGGCCGCCGGCGCCAACCCGATGTCGCTCAAGCGCGGCATCGAGAAGGCCGTCGAGGCTGTCGCCGAGGCGCTGCTGAAGACCGCCAAGGAGGTGGAGACGAAGGAGCAGATCGCGGCCACCGCCTCCATTTCCGCCGCTGACTCCACCATCGGCGAGCTGATCGCCGAGGCGATGGACAAGGTCGGCAAGGAAGGCGTCATCACCGTCGAGGAGAGCAACACCCTCGGGCTCGAGCTGGAGCTCACCGAGGGCATGCGCTTCGACAAGGGCTACACCTCCGGCTACTTCGTCACCGACACCGAGCGTCAGGAAGCGGTCCTGGAGGACCCCTACATCCTGCTCTACGGCTCGAAGATCGCCTCGGTGAAGGACCTGCTCCCGCTGCTGGAGAAGGTCATGCAGACCGGCAAGCCGCTGGTCATCATCTCCGAGGACGTCGAGGGCGAGGCGCTGGCCACCCTGGTCGTCAACAAGATCCGCGGCACCTTCAAGTCCGTTGCCGTCAAGGCGCCGGGCTTCGGCGACCGCCGCAAGGCGATGCTGCAGGACATGGCCACCCTGACCGGCGGCCAGGTCATCAGCGAGGACGTCGGCCTCAAGCTCGACAACGCCGACATCTCGCTGCTGGGCAAGGCCCGCAAGGTGGTCGTCACCCGTGACGAGACCACCATCGTCGAGGGCGGCGGCGACGCCGACGCGATCCAGGGCCGGGTCAACCAGATCCGCGCCGAGATCGAGAAGAGCGACTCCGACTACGACCGCGAGAAGCTGCAGGAGCGCCTGGCCAAGCTGGCCGGCGGTGTCGCGGTGATCAAGGCGGGCGCGGCCACCGAGGTCGAGCTCAAGGAGCGCAAGCACCGCATCGAGGACGCCGTCCGCAACGCCAAGGCTGCCGTCGAGGAGGGCATCGTCGCCGGTGGCGGCGTCGCGCTGCTCCAGGCCGCCGAGACCGCCTTCGCCGGCCTCGGCCTTGAGGGCGACGAGGCGACCGGCGCGAACATCGTGAAGGTCGCCGTCGAGGCGCCGCTGAAGCAGATCGCGATCAACGCCGGCCTTGAGGGCGGCGTCGTGGTGGAGAAGGTCAAGAACCTCAAGCCTGGCGAGGGTCTGGACGCCGCCACGGGCGAGTACAAGGACCTGATCAAGGCCGGCATCATCGACCCGGCCAAGGTCACCCGCTCCGCGCTGCAGAACGCCGCGTCCATCGCCGGTCTCTTCCTGACCACCGAGGCCGTCGTCGCCGAGAAGCCGGAGAAGAACCCCGCCGCGCCCGCCGCTCCCGGCGGCGGCGAGATGGACTTCTGATCCAGCTTCGCTGAGCGGTACCAGCTAGACAACTGAACACAAAGCAAGCCCCGGTCCACCTGCACTGTGACCGGGGCTTGCTTCATGCCAAGGAAAGGGCAAAGCCCTTGCCTTGGCTTTTGCTTGTGGCTCTTCGCTTTTGCTCGCAACGGAGCGGCCGGTCTGGGTGGTTCTGCTTCGACGGCCTGGAAAAAACACACCAGCCCTGTCAAGCGCCCCACCCGCGCCGCCCACCGCCACCAACGGCTGGCACCGGGGCGCTTGACAGGGCTGGTTTGGTTTTGGAAGGCCGTCGAAGCAGAACCACCCAGACCCCGCGGAACCACCCACGCTGCATCCGGCGCGCCAACACAAACTGGCACTGGTCTGCAACTCATCTCGCCGCCTTTGATCCTCCCCCCTGCTTTGATGGTCTGCCCGTCCGGCGAGGACATTCTTTTCGCTTTTAAAAAA